>DAOUBN010000131.1:0-7508 GCA_034432815.1 Anaerolineae bacterium
GCGCGCGTCCTCTACGTGCCGGTCGTCGGCGAGCACGCCATCATCCCGATGGCCAAAATCTTCCACGCCGCGAAGGAGTCCTGGACGCTGAGCCTGTTCACCGCCACCAACCACTCCTTCTTCGTCGGCGACATGGAGAAGGCGAAGCAGGCCGCCCACTGGATCGTCCAGGAGGCCCGTCGCCTGGGTGTGCAGGTCATCGCCTACGCGGAGTGTGGCCACGCCACCCGCACGCTCCTCAACTTCTGGGACCACTGGTTCGGGGAGGAGATCGCGGGCATCCAGCGGGTCAGCGTGGTCCAACTGGTCGCCCAGTACCTCCAGGAGGGGCGCATCCGGGTCCGGGAGGGCGCCTTTGATGTGCCGATTACCTACCACGACCCCTGCAACCTGGGGCGGAACGCGGGCATCTTTGAGGAGCCGCGCATGCTGATTCGCGCCGTCGCCACCGACTTCCGGGAACTTTCGCCCAACCGGGAACTGAACTGGTGCTGCGGCGGGGGCGGGGGACTGATTGCTGAGCCGAGCATGTTTGAAGTGCGTATGAAGGCCGGGCGGCCCAAAGTGGAGCAGATCCAGCGCACCGGTGCCAAATGGGTCGTCACCGCCTGTGAGAACTGCAAGACGCAGCTTTCCGACCTGAACCAGCATTACAATCTGGGCGTGGAGATCAAGGGGGTGTGTGACCTGATCGCCGACGCGCTGGTGGTGTAAGAGGAAAACATTGGGTTCGGGGGGGCACATCCTCAGCCCCCTGCCTCCCCTATTTTTTGTCCACCCTCGTTTGCTCAGGGCTCGTCAGGGTTCAGAGTCCCGCATCCCCTGGGATGGGGCAAAGCCCCTCCACCCCCGTGAAAAGGGGGTGCAGGGGGACGAAGTCCCCCTGGCGGGGGGAAGTGGGGGGGTGTCCCCCCCACGAAAACAGAATTGGGGGCGAGTTGGCATCTCTTGAAATCCGCCCACGAGTGGGACCCTGAAGCCAGGCTGAGCCGCAGGTAACGGGGGTGGGAAAAAAAGAGGCAGGGGAACACCTCCGGCATGGGGGCTCTGCGCCCTTGGTTTTTCTGCCTTGACTTTAGCGAAGCCAGGGGTTACAATGGATTTGAGATTTATTTGAGGTGGGGGAAAATGGCGAGCGTGACTTTTGAGCACGTCACCAAGCGGTTCGGGAAAGTCGTGGCTGTGCGCGATCTCACGCTCCACATTGAGGACAAAGAATTCCTGGTCTTCGTAGGCCCCTCCGGATGCGGCAAGTCCACCATCCTCAGGCTCATCGCCGGCCTTGAGGAGCCCACCGAAGGCAAAATCTACATCGGTGACCGCCTGGTCAACGATGTCCCCCCCAAAGACAGAGATGTGGCCATGGTGTTCCAGAGCTACGCCCTTTACCCCCACATGAACGTCTTTGACAACATGGCCTTCGGCCTGAAACTGCGCAAATTCCCGAAGCACGAGATTGAGCGCAGGGTGAGGGAGGCGGCCAGGATCCTTGAAATAGAAGATTTGCTTTACCGGAAACCCAGGGAACTGTCGGGAGGGCAGCGGCAGCGCGTGGCTCTGGGCCGCGCTATCGTGAGGGAGCCCAAAGTTTTCCTCCTGGATGAGCCCCTCTCCAACCTGGATGCAAAACTGCGGGTTCAGACCCGGGCCGAGCTCATCAAGCTTCACCAGCGCCTCCAGACCACCTTCATCTACGTCACCCACGACCAGATGGAAGCCATGACCATGGGGACCCGGATAGCGGTCCTGAGGGATGGAGTCCTCCAGCAGGTGGATACACCCCAGAAGCTATACCGGGAGCCTGCCAACCTCTTCGTGGCCGGCTTCATCGGCAGCCCTTCCATGAACTTCTTTGAAGCGGTGGTGACCGAGGAAGATGGCAGGCTCGTGGTGGACACGGGCTCCTTCCGCGTCCCCATCCCCGATTCCAAAAAGGAGAAGGCCCTCCCCCTTAAGGGCAAAAAGGTGGTTTTCGGTATAAGGCCCGAACACATCTACGCCCCACCCTACGTCCCCCCTGGCATAAGCGCCGCTCAAGTCAGGGCTGAGGTGGATATAACTGAACTTATGGGGAACGAGATCTTCCTCTACCTCCTGAGCGGGAAGAACCGCTTCCTCGCTCGGGTTGACCCCCGGGTTCAGGTCAGGCCAGGGGATGTGATTGAGGTGGTCATGGATATGGAGAACATGCACCTGTTTGATGCCGTGACGGAAAAAGCCCTCCTGCACTGAAAAAGAGGCTGCAGGGCAGCCTTTTAAAAATTCTCGCAAGGAGGAGTAAGCATGAGGCGATATATCCATGGAATGCTTGCAAGCCTGGCGGTTCTCGCCGTGGTGCTGGCTGCCTGCGCTCCCGCACCCACTCCGACCCCAGTTCCACCAACGCCGACACCTGCTCCGGCAACTCCAACCCCTGTTCCGGCAACGCCAACTCCCACCGCCCCGCCAACCCCTGTTCTCAAGGGCACTGTCACCCTCTGGCATGCCTGGAAGGAGAAGGAAATTGAGAGCCTCAATGAGGTGATAAAGGCTTTCCAGGCCAAGTATCCCGATGTTAAATTTGATGTGCTCTATGTCCCCTTTGACGACCTGCGCGGCAAGTATGAGACTGCAGCTTCCACCGGTGGCGGTCCGGCCGTCCTCATCGGCGCGGCGGACTGGGGCCCGCCTCTCTATGAGGCCAAGCTCGTGGCCGATCTGACCCCCTTCCTCACTCCGGAATTCCTGAACACCATCCAGGAAGCAGCCCTCGGGGCGGTCAAATACAAGGGCGCCATCATCGGCCTGCCCCAAACCATAAAGGGAGTGCTCATGTTCCGCAACAAGACCATCATCCCCGAAGCCCCCAAGACCTGGGAGGATCTGGTGGCAGCAGCTAAGGCCGCCACCAAGGGCGATGTGGTGGGAGCCGACCTGGAGCGAGGCTTCTTCTTCTCCGCTGCCCACCTCCACGGCATCGGAGGCAAGCTCATGGAGGAGAACGGCGACCCCGCCTTCAACAACGAGAAAGGCGTGGAGTGGGTCAAGCTCCTGGTTTCCTTCAAGGACGCCGGCCCCACCGAATACTACACCGATAACGACGTCAACCTCTTCAAGGCGGGCAAGGCCGGCATCATCATTGACGGCTCCTGGAACCTGAGCGCCCTGGCCGAGGCCATCGGGCCTGATAACCTGGCCATTGACCCCTGGCCTAAATACAAGGACGGCCACCTCTCCGGCTACGTCCAGACCGAGAACATCTACCTCAACCCCAACGTGACCGGCGAAGATCAGAAGGCAGCTGTGGCCTTCATCCTCTTCTTCCTTTCCCCCGAAGCCCAGGCCATCCTGGCCGACCCCACGAAGGCCGCTCACATCCCATCTGTCAAGGGCGTGGAGGTCAAGGACCCGCTGATGAAGCAGGCCGTGGAAGCCTTCGCCCTGGGCACGCCCTTCCCCGTCATCCCGGAGATGAGCGCCTACTGGGCTCCGATGGACACGGCCCTGAAGTCCGTCTTTGACGAAGGGGCCGATCCGGCTCAGGCCCTTCAGAAGGCTTACGACAGCATCGTGGCCAAGATCAAAGAAATAAGGGGCGGCCAGTAAGATGCCCGCTTCGGTTTGAACTGCCAGGCAGCGCGGGTGGAGAGGGGTTAATCCCTTCTCCACCCGCATGTTTTTAGCGGAGGCGAGGAAGCTATGAAATCCTGGTGGGAAAACTTCCGGAGCCAACTGAAGGCTTCCCTGATACCCTGGCTTTACGTGGCCCCGGCAGGGATAGTCATGCTGGTCATCACCTTCTTCCCCCAGGTTTTCCAGGTCTGGATGGCTTTCACCGATTTTCGCATTAAGCACCTGCGCTTCAACCTCTTTGACCCCTCCACCTGGGCCCAGTATGCCCCGCCCTTCGTGGGATTCGCCAACTTTTACAAGATCCTGACCAACCAGCTGGCGATAGAGAACTACGACTTCTGGCGCCTGCTCCTCTTCAACATCGTATGGACAGTGACCAATGTGTTCTTCCACGTGGTCATGGGGGTGGGGATAGCCCTGGCCCTGAACAGCAAAGGCCTCATCGGGAGGCGGATCTACCGGGCCATCTTTGTACTCCCCTGGGCCCTTCCGGGATACATCACCGCCCTGACCTGGAGGAACATGTATGACCCACGCTTCGGAGCCATAAACCAGCTCATCGGGGTCATCAACCAGCATCTGGGCACCAGTTTCCCGACCGACACCCGCTGGCTTGAGGTGGCAAAACCACCCATAGGCGGCCCCCTGAGTTTCCTCCCCCTGGCCTATTACTGCGTGCTCCTGGCCAACATCTGGCTCGGGTGGCCCTTCATGACAGTGGTGGCGACCGGCGCTCTCCAGGCCATCCCCGAAGAGCTTTACGAGGCCGCCTCCATTGACGGAGCCAGCGGCTGGCAGAAGTTCTGGCACATAACCGTCCCGCTGATCCGCCCGGCTATGGTCCCGGCCATAATGCTGGGCACTATTTGGACCTTCAACCAGTTCAACGTGATCTACTTCATAAGCGGAGGGGGGCCTTTCGGGCGGACCGAGATCCTGGTGACCCAGGCTTTCAAGCTGGTCTACGAGCAGAGGCTCTACGGAGTGGCCGCCGCTTTCAGCCTGGTGGTCTTCTTCATCCTGCTCGTCATAACCCTCATAAACAACCGGATAACGAGAGCGACGGAGGCTTATTATGCTTAGGCTCAATCTCAAAGGGATAATGCGGCAGATCGCCCTGCAATTTTTCCTGCTGGCTGTAACCGCCTTCGTCATGTTCCCCATCCTGTGGATTGTGTCCTTGGCCCTGGACCCCCGCAACATTGACAAGCCGCTGGAGCTGCGTCTCATCCCTCCCGGCGCCTCCTTCCATGCTTTCCGAAAGATCCTCTTTGAGCCCTTCCGCCTCCTCTGCAGGAACCCCTCCGATCTATCCACCTGCATGACTTTCCCCAAGCTCCTCCTCAACAGCCTACTGGTCTCCCTGGGCACGAGCGTGATCGCGGTCATCCTGGGGGCTTCGGCGGCATATGCCTTCTCCCGCTTCCAGTTCGTGGGGAGGCAGGCGGGGATGCTGGGCTTCATCGTCCTCCTGATGCTTCCCTCATCGGCCACCCTGGCTCCCCTTTATGTCCTCCTCACCCAGATAAAGATCGGCGGGGAACCTTTGCGGGCAACCCTTCCCGGCCTCATGATAGCCTACGGCTCAGGAGCGCTCCCCTTCTCCATCTGGAACCTTAAAGGCTACTTTGACACCGTGCCCCGGGAGCTGGAGGAGGCCGCCCTAATAGACGGAGCCAACCGGCTTCAGGTCTTCCGCCACATCATAATACCTCTCTCCACCCCGGCCATCGCCGTGACCATCCTCTTCGGCTTCATGAGCGGCTGGACCGAATTCGTCCTGGCCTGGACTTTCCTTGAAAACCCCAGCCGCTTCACCCTGGCCATGGCCCTCAGGGCGATGCAGGGGCAATTCGCCACCCCGTGGTCGGAATTCGCCGCCCTCTCCATCCTCATGAGCATCCCGGTGGTCCTGCTTTTCTTCGGGCTGCAGAGATACATCGTCTCCGGCCTCTCCATGGGGGCGGTCAAAGGTTAAGCTCGCGCACCCATCCAGGGAGGCAAACCCATGGAAAGCAAAGCCCTGTTCTGTGCCCTTCTGGTCCTGATCCTGGCCGGCTGCACCCCCTCGCCGCCCCCTCCTTCTCCGCCGCCGACCGCTCCGGTGGAAGCGGGGCACCCCCTTTACCTGGCCATTATCTGGCCCCAGCACCAGCCCCTTTACTACAAAGACCCCGAAACGGGCCTCTATACCCGCCCCTGGGTCAGAGTGCACGCCACCAAGGACTACTACGACATGGCCGCCATCCTGGAGCAATACCCGAAGGTCAGGGTCACCTTCAACCTAACCCCAAGCCTCATCCGCCAGCTGGACGATTTTGCCGGCGGGGCCAGGGACATTTACTGGGCCCTTGCGGAGAAGCCCGCCACAGAACTCACCACGGAGGAAAAGAGGTTCATACTGGAGCGCTTCTTTGATGCCAACTGGGATCACGTGATCCCCCGCTTCCCCCGCTACAGGGAACTTCTGGACAAGCGGGGCCGCTCCGCCAGCAGGGAAACCATTGAACGCGCTCTTACCACCTTCACAACCCAGGACTTCCGCGACCTCCAGGTCCTCTTCAACCTGGCATGGTTTGACCCCGATTTCCTGGCCCAGGAGCCCCTCAGGAGCCTGGTGGAAAAGGGGAGAGGCTTCAGCGAGGAAGACAAGAAGGCGGTCTTTGAGAAGGCCAGGGAGGTGATGAGAGCAGTGATCCCGAAGCACCGGGAACTTCAGGACCGGGGCCAGATTGAGGTCATAACCTCCCCTTACGCCCACCCGATCCTCCCCCTCCTCTACGATTCCGGCCTGGCAGCCGTGGGCAACCCCTCCTCCAGGCTCCCCTTCCACTTCTCCTTCCCCGAGGATGCCGCCGCTCAGCTCAGGAAGGCCGTGGAGATTTACGAAGAGCACTTCGGGCGGAAGCCGAAGGGCCTCTGGCCCTCAGAAGGCGCGGTAGCCTACGGGATCGTGGGCCTGGTGGCTGATGCTGGCTTCCTCTGGATGGCCTCCGGAGAGGATGTGCTGGCGGCCACCCTGGAGATGAGCTCCTTCGCCCGGGATAGCAGGGAGACGGTTAAAGAGGCCGATCTCCTCTACCGCCCTTACTACATCCGGTTCCGGGGCGGCAGGCCCGTAGCCGTGCTCTTCAGGGACCGGGTCCTTTCCGACAGGATAGCTTTCGTTTACTCGGGCATGCCCAGTGAAGAAGCCGCCAGGGATTTCATCGGGAGGCTGAGGGAAATCCGCCAGCGGCTGAAAGAAACCGGGGCCGAAGGCCCCCACCTGGTGAGCGTCATCCTTGACGGCGAGAACGCCTGGGAATGGTATGAGAACGATGGCAAAGAATTCCTCCATGCCCTCTACCAGGGCCTCTCCGAAGCGGAAGACATAAGGACGGTCACCCCATCGGAATACCTGGAGCTTTTCCCGGAGCAGAGGGAACTCGCCCGCCTCTGGCCTGGCTGCTGGTTCAGCCCCGACTTTGACACCTGGATAGGAGAGCCAGAGGAAAACGTGGCCTGGGATTACCTCTTCAAGACCCGCAACTTTCTGGCCGAATACGACCTCCACAAGCGGCGCTCCGCACCGCCTGAAGCCATCTCCAGAGCCCAGGACTACATCTACCTGGCCGAGGGTTCCGACTGGTTCTGGTGGTATGGCTCCGACCAGGATTCCGGCCAGGACGAATACTTTGATTACGCCTTCCGCTCCCTCCTGAAAGAAGTTTACAGGTCCCTCGGGGAAACCCCTCCCCCATTCTTAGACGCTCCCATAATTCCGCCCAGGCCAGTATCCCCGGAGCACAGCCCGGAAGGGCCTCTCGCTCCTGTCCTGGACGGGCGCATTTCCCCGGAGGAGTGGGCCCAGGCTGGCCGCTACCGGGAAGAGGGCAGGATCCTGAAAGAGGTAT
>DAOUBN010000132.1:0-3196 GCA_034432815.1 Anaerolineae bacterium
AGGGCCTGCGGGAGGTTAAGAGCTCCAGGACCTTCGGAGGCCGGCAGGGCCGGCCCCATTGCTTTATTTTAACCTGAGGAGGCAAAATGGATTTGAGATCCCAGCTGGACAAAGGCCTGAGGGGGTTAGAAAAGCTCGCCCTCACCATACCGGGCTTCAGGGGCTACAAGGAAAAGGAAATCCGCCGGGAAGCCGACCGCCTGCTCCGCCAGCACCTGGCTTCCGTCCTGGATGAAGCCCGCGGGTTGCTTCAGGAAGTCCAGATAACGGTCATGCAGAAAGGCAAAATCGGCCTCCTGGACGACCTGGAGAGAGCCATAATGAAGCTCCAGAACACTACGGACCGGCTCAGAACCGCAACTTACGGCTACAGCGGCTTCTTTGACGCCGTCAAGATACGGGAGGAGGAGCTTGATGCCCTCTACAATTTTGACCTCTCCCTCCTGGGGAAGGCTGAGACTGTGATCGCCGCCGCCAGGGGGCTGAAGGAGGCAGCCGATAAAGGCGAGGACCTCCTCCCCCTCATAAGCCAGATGATTTCCGAGGCCGATTCCCTGATGGACCTCTTCCTCAAGCGCCAGGAGGCAGTGATGAGCTTCAAGGGGGAAGGGTAGCCATGCCCACAATAGAGCGCGTTTTCCATGTCAGAGCCCCCGTGGAAAAAGTCTTCGCCCTCCTGGCCGACCACTCAAGGGACCCGGAGTGGCTTCCGGGCCTGGTGGAAAGCCGCAACTTCCAGGGCCAGGGGGTCGGCGCAACCTGGGAGTGGACTTACCGGATGGCAGGCATCACCTTTCAGGGGACCGCCCGGGTGGTGGAACACGAGCCGCCCCATCGCCACGTAGTGGAGACGAAAGGAGGAGCCATCAGCACCTGGGCCTGGACCCTGGAGCCGGAGGGGGAGGGCACAAAGATTCACCTCCGCCTGGATTACTCGGTCCCGGTGGCAGTCCTGGGCAAGGTGGCTGAGAAAATCCTTCTTTCCCAGAACGAAAAAGCCGCCGATGAAGGAGCGGCAAATCTTAAACGCATACTGGAGGAAAATGATGCTTAAAAAATACGCTTTTCTGCTAACAGCGCTGGCCCTTGGCGTGGCCCTGCTGGCGTGTTTGCCCGTCAAACCGGCCACCCCGGAAGTGACAGGCGTAACCCTGGCCAAAGAGCTTGCCCGGGACTACAAGCCGGTTAAGGAAACGACCGAATTCCTCCCCACCGAAACCTTCTACTGCTCGGTCAAAGTTTCAAGCCTGCCCAGGGGCAGCGTCGTGAAGGCTGCCTGGTTCTACAGCGACGAACTCCTCAATGAAACCACCTACACCACCGAAAAGGCTGGCTCCGGCTATATAGGCTTCTCCCTCAAACCCGAAAAATACTGGCCCATCGGCAAATACAGGGTGGAAGTTTACCTCAACGACGAATTCGCCCGTAAGGCCGAGTTCTCCGTGGTCCCGCCCGAAGGGGCCATCCCCTCCCGGGTCAAGAAGGTGGTTATGGCTAAAGAGGTGGACGAGAACAAGAAGCCGGTGAAGGTCTCATCGGTGTTCTCCCCGGATGAAACCATCCACTGCTCCGTCAATGCCGACCTGGGCATCTATTCCCGCCTGACCGCCAGATGGTATTACGAAGGCCGGCTCCAGGAAAACCTCACCACCCACTTCGTGGCCGAAGAGAACGCCCCCGACACCTACGTGGACTTTTACGTGCAGCCAGGCCCCGCTTTGCCCGAAGGCGATTATTCCGTTGAAATTTACCTGGACGGCAACCTCGTCCACAAGGCCGATTTCACCGTGAGCGAAGGGGCCGCAGTCCCCGCCGGGATGGAACTCTACTCCAGCGATTCCCTGGGTTTCTCCATCCTCTACCCTGCGGACTGGGACGTGCTGGAAGAAGAAGACCACATTACCTTCCAGGCATCGCCTGACGTTCTCCTCACGGTGGGAGTCCTGGAGGGTGCCGAAGGCAAGCCCCAGGATATAGCCGAAGGAATAGCCGAATCCCTCAAGGGGGATTACCCAACCCTGGAAGTCTCCTTCTCTGGCCCCTACTCGGCCGCCGGGATTGACTGGTGGGAAGTGGACCTATCCTTTGAGGAAGAAGGGAAAACCTTCTCTTCTGCTCTCCTGGTGACGTTAAAAGGCGACAAATCCTACCTTATCATCACCCTTGCCCCGGCAGAAGAAGAGGATAAGTGGCTTGCCTTCTTCGTGGAGATGGTGAACAGTTTCAAAATAAAGTAGGAGGAAGGGAAATGGCCCGGATCTTTGACATAATCCAGATGCCGGATATGGGGGAGAGGGAAATAGTGAGGCGTTTTCCCCCAACCGGCGCAGGCGATTTCATGATCGGCTCCCAGCTCATCGTGAGGGAGTTCCAGACGGCTGTCTTCTTCAGGGACGGCAAGGCTCTTGATGTTTTCGGGCCGGGGCGCCACACCATAACCACGGCCAACATACCTCTCCTGGTCAGCCTCATAGGCCTGGCTTTCCGGGGAGAAACCCCCTTCAAGGCCGAAGTATACTTTGTCAACATGCGGGAATTCGTGGACATGAAATGGGGGACCCCGGAACCCATCGCCATGCGCGACGCCGAACTGGGGATGGTCAGGCTCAGGGCTTTCGGAACCTACTCCATGCAGGTTTCCGATCCCCAGCTCTTCGTGAACAAGATCGTGGGGGCGCAGGGGCTCTACGAGACATCCCAGATTGAAGGCTTCCTCCGGAGCATGGTGGTCTCCAAATTCGCCGATTTCCTGGGGGAGGCGGGGAAATCCCTCTTTGACCTCCCCTCCCTCTACGACGAGATAAGCGCCGCCACCAAAGCCAAGCTCCAGGACGATTTCGCCTCCCTCGGCCTCAGCCTGAAGACTTTCTACGTCTTCTCCATAACGCCCACCGAGGAGACTGCCAAGGCCATTGACGAGCGGGCGGCGATGGGAGCCATCGGCGACATGCAGAAATACCTCCAGTTCAAGGCTGCCCGCGCCATGGGCGACCTGGCCACGAGGGAAGGGGCTGGAGCAGGGACGGCGGAGCTCGGGCTTGGCCTGGGGGCCGGAGCGGGCATGGGGGCTATGATGGCGGGGATGATCTCCCAGGCGATGCAGGCGGGAAAGGCGGCCGCCGCCCCCACGATCTTGTTCACGAAGAGCTGGGGATCGGAAACCTGCATGGAGTAGGTTCCGAAAGCCCTGAGCCTG
>DAOUBN010000133.1:0-1533 GCA_034432815.1 Anaerolineae bacterium
CAGGCTCAGCAGGAACATTTACATTGCGGCCCTGGGCGAGATCATAGGGACCGGGCTCATAGCTTCAACCCTGAGCGCGCTGGTCATCGGCCCCGTGTTTCTGCACAAGACCATGGCCCTCGGCACTTTCATCCTGGCCTTCTCGGCCAGCACCATCGTCGGCTCAATCCTGGGGATCCTCATCCTGCTGGGCCTCAGGAGGGCAGGATTCCGGTGGTAGGGAGGTGACTAATGGGGAAATGGACCCTTGAAGAGGCCATTGAACGCATAGGCTTCGGCCGGTTTCAGCTCAAATTGCTCCTGATATGCGGGGCCGGCTGGGCCGCCGATGCCATGGAGGTCCTCATCATCTCCTTTGCGATCCCGGCCCTGATGAAGGAGTGGGGGCTTTCAACGGCTCAGGCAGGCCTGCTGGGCACCGCCATATTCCTGGGGATGCTGGCGGGGGCCTGGTTCTGGGGCACCATCTCCGATTACATTGGCCGGAGGCTCGGATTCCAGCTCACAGTGCTGGTGGATTCGGTCTTCGGTTTCCTCTCAGCCCTGGCCCCCAACTTCCCGACCCTCGCCCTGCTGAGGGCCCTAACAGGTTTCGGAGTAGGGGGGACGCTCCCGGTGGATTACTCCATCTTCGCCGAATACCTGCCCAGGGAGAAGCGGGGCCGCTACCTCGTCATCCTGGAGAGCTTCTGGGCCGTCGGGTCCATCCTTGCGGCGGGCCTCGCCTGGCTCATTGTCCCGAGGGTGGGGTGGAGGGTCCTGCTGGCGGTTTCGGCCCTGCCAGGAGCCATCATCTACTTCATCCGCCGCTACGTCCCCGAATCCCCGCGGTATCTTCTCATAAGCGGAAGGGAAGAAGAAGCCCGCCGGGTCCTGGAGCAGGTCGCAAGGGAGAATGGCGTCCGGGTGGAGATACCGGGGCTCGTGGTTGAGACCCGCCAGGCCAAGGTCACGGTTTCCGCCCTCTGGAGGGGGAACCTTGCGCCCATCACCCTGATGCTCTGGATAGTCTGGTTCACCATTTCCCTGGGCTACTACGGGGTCTTCATCTGGCTCCCCAGGATCTTTGTGGCCCGGGGTTTCACTTTCCTCCAGACTTACGCCAATGTCTTCCTCATGTCCCTGGCCCAGCTTCCAGGATACTTCTCGGCCGCTTACCTGGTGGAGAAGTGGGGCAGGAGGCCAACCCTGGCCTTTTACATGGCCATGAGCGGGCTCTTCACTTATCTTTTTGCGGTGGCCACAGGCCTTTCCTCCATCCTCGCAGCAGCGGTGCTCATGAGCTTCTTCTGCCTCGGAGCCTGGGGCTGCCTTTACGCCTACACCCCTGAACTCTACCCAACGGAGGTGCGGGCCACGGGCATGGGCTGGGCCAGCGGGATGACCAGGATAGCGGGAGCCATTGCACCGACCCTCGGGGGATACCTCCTCCCCATCTCCCTGACCGCCGCCCTCAGCCTCTACGCCGCTGCCTTCCTGGTGGGCGGATTGACCACGGCAGTCCTGGGGCGCGAGACGAGAGGCCAGCCTCTC
>DAOUBN010000134.1:0-3957 GCA_034432815.1 Anaerolineae bacterium
GGAAGTTTTTCCGCAATAATATCGCCATCCCCCCGCTTAATCGGCCTTCCAGCCATTGTTATGAATCGGCTCTTGCCCGCAAGGGGGAAAATGCTGTAACCGGAAGGCCAGGGTGGACAGATCGCCCGGATCGGGGTATCATTTATCCGGAGGTGGAGGATGCTCCTCAAGGACGCCATCGGGGTTAAGGCTGGAGAGGTCATATCCCTCACCGGAGCAGGAGGAAAAACTTCCCTGGCCCTTCGCCTCCTCGCGGAGCTCAAGGCCGAAGGCTTCAGGGTTGTCTTCACCACCACGACCAGAATCCTGGAGCCCCTCCCCGGCTCCGGAGAGGTCCTGCTCCTGGAGGAGGACGAGTTCGCTCTCCCGGAAAGCGTCCGGAAAGCCCTGGAGGGGGGAAACGCCGTCTTCCTGGCCCGACGCAGGCTGAAGGAAAGGGCTTCCGTCCCACCCCATTATCCGTTCCCCTTGCTTCCCCGCAAGCTCCAGGGCATATCCCCCGAAGCCGTTGATAGGCTCCACGAGGCTTTGCCCGAGGCGGTGGTCATAGTTGAGGCCGACGGGGCAAGGGGCCGCCTCCTTAAAGCGCCAGCCCCCCACGAACCCGTAGTCCCCTCCTCCACTTCAATCCACATCGCCATAGCTCATGCCGATGCGGCGGGCAAGCCCATTGCCGGAGAGTTCGTCCACAGGCCGAAGGAGGCGGCCAGGCTCCTGGGATGCCCCGAAGGCTCCATCCTGGACGAGGATTCCATCGCCTCGCTCCTCCTGCACCCGGAAGGAGGAATGAAGGGGAAGCCCCCCTCGGCCAGGTTTATCCCGGTGATAAACAATCGGGAGGAGGCATCCCCCCGGAAAGCTTACCGGATCGCCCGCGCCCTCCTCCGTTCGCCAGAAGTGAAAACCGTCCTCATCGCAACCCTGTGGGGCGAGGAACCCGTCAGGGATGTGATGGGGAGGGTGAAGGGGGTAATACTGGCCGCCGGGAGATCCGAGCGCTTCGGGTATCCGAAGCAACTCGTTCCGGTGGAAGGTGTGCCCATGCTCCAGAAGGTGGTGGATATAGCCCTGGATTCGCCCCTGGAGAAGGTCCTGGTAGTCCTGGGCGCTTATGCCGAAAGGCTCCTCCCCCTCCTTGAAGGAAAGCCCATTCAGGTGGTGGTGAACCGGGACTGGGAAGAAGGGATCGCTTCCTCCGTTAGGGCGGGGCTCCTGGCGGCTGGTCCCGAAACCGAGGCCCTGGTCTTCTTCCTGGCCGATCAGCCTTTCGTGAGGCCGGAGACGGTGGCAGAAGTAATCCGTCGCTACCACCTCACCCGCAAGCCCATAGTGGCTCCCGCCTACAAAGGGGTAAGGGGCAACCCTGTGCTCTTTGATCGCTCCACTTTCCTGGAATTGGCTTCAATAAAAGGCGATAAAGGCGGCCGTTCCTTGATGGAAGCCCACCCCGACTGGGTGGAAACCGTAGAGGTGGACGATCCAGGGGTCAGGATTGACCTTGACACCCCTCAGGACCTGAGCCTGAGCAGGGAAACGCTCTCAATGTGAAAGGTTTGGGGGAACATGTCCACCGGCTGCACCTTCTCCAGTTCGTATCCCCCTTTCACCAGGAACGCCAGATCCCTGGCCAGGGTGGCGGGGTCGCAGGAGACATAGACGAGGCGGCGAGGCCTGAGCCTGAGGAGGCCTTCCAGGGCTCTCCTCTCCATCCCGGTCCGGGGAGGGTCCACCACCGCCAGGTCCACCCTCTCCTCCAGTTGCCCCAGCACTTCTTCCATTCTTCCATTGATGAAAGTGACGTTTCCAGCACCCTGAGCTTCGGCGTTCAGGAGGGCGTCGTTCACGGCGAAGGGGTTTTCCTCCACGCCGATGACTCTGGCCACCTTTTCCGCCAGGGCCAGCCCGAACAGCCCGACACCGCAGTAGCCGTCCAGGAGGGTTTCGCTGCCCTCCGGGGCCAGGAACTCCCCCACCAGTTCCACCATCCTCTCGGCCTGGGGGGTATTGGCCTGGAAGAAGCTCATGGCCGAGATCCGGTAGAGCCTGCCGGCTACCTCTTCCTGGATGAAATCGCTCCCGGCCATCACCACAGGGGGGCCCGAAGGGGGGATGAGAACGCAGGAGATGGGGAGTTCGGTGGAAAGCTCCAGGACCTCCTTCCCCGCCGCCTCCAGGATGAGGAGTTGCTGGCCTGTCCTCACCCCGACCTTCACTTTCAGGGAAGAGATGGGCGGGAGTTCCATTTCCAGGGCTTCAAGGACCTCTTCCACGAGGGGGTGGAGGATGTAGCATTCTTCAATGACCACCAGGTCGGCGCTGCGGAGGGCCTGGAAGGCCAGCATCCCCTCCGGCGTGACCCGGAAGCGGACGGAGTTGCGGTAGTGCCAGGGCCACGGGCTCGGGATGGTGGGGAGGACTTCGGCCTCAAGGCCTCCGATGCGGGAGAGCTGTTCGGCTAAGATCTCCCGCTTGAACTGGAGCTGGGCCTGGTAATCAATGTGCTGCCACTGGCACCCCCCGCACTTCCCGAAATACGGGCATGGCGGTTCAACCCTGAAGGGCGAGGGTTCCAGGACCTCCAGCAGCCTGGCTCTCGCCCAGGTCCTGTGCTCTTCTTCCAGTTCAACCCGCACCCTCTCTCCGGGAATGCCTCCGGCCACGAAGATGGCCCTGCCCTCGTGGAAGCCGAGGGCTTCGCCCCCGTGGGCCATCTTCTCCAGGCGCATCTCCACCAGCTTCATTGCAGGTAAAGGATAGCGATAACGGCCAGACCCCAGAGGAGGATGCCTGCCAGAAGGGGCTTATCGGTGAAGATGAGGTCCTCCGGCGCTCCCCCTTCCCCCTTCACGTGGATGAGGTAGAGGTAGCGGAAGAGGCAATAGATGACCAGGGGGATGGTGAGCATCATGGTGTGGTTGGGGGGAAGGTTGGGGGCGGAGAAGGTGTAGAGAGAGTAGGCCACGATGGTGCTGGAAATCACAATGACAATCATCTCGTCCAGGAGGCGCAAGTTGTATTCCTCCAGGATTGCCCTGTGGTTTGAGGCATTTTCGTTCAGGAGGAGGAGCTCGTGCCGGCGCCGGCTTATGCTTATGAAGAGGGCCAGCAGGGTCGTGCAGATGTATAGCCAGGGGGAGAACCTTTCGGCCTTGACCAGGATGACGCCCGCCGCCACCCTCAAGACGAACCCTGCCGATACGGTGAAGACGTCCAGCAATACCATGTTCTTCAGCCAGAAGGAGTAAGCCACCATCGTCGCCAGGTAGGCTAAAGCGACGAGGCCGAAGTAGAAATCAAGGAGAAATGAGGCAGGGATGAGGGTGATGCCGATGAGGGAAGCGGTGGCCAGGGCCACCCTGGGGCTGAGCTGGCCGGAAGCGATGGGCCTCTTGCGCTTGGCGGGGTGGAGGCGATCCTTCTCCGCATCCACCACATCGTTCACCAGGTAGACGGCTCCCGAGAGCAGGCAGAAGATAAGGAAGCCCAGGACTGTCTTTGCAAGGGGAACCGGCTTCAGGAGCTTTTCATCAAAGACGAGGGCGGCGAAAAGGAACACGTTCTTGGCCCATTGCTTCGGCCGCATGGCCTTAAGGAGATGGACAACCATCTTCTCCGTTTCCCCCGGGAAAAAGTGACGGGAGAATGATAGCGCAGGAAGGGGAAATAGTCAAACTTTGAAAGGAGTGGGGGGACACCCCCAGACCACCGGGAGGGGGCTTCGCCCCCTCCACCCCCTCTGATTGGTTTTTCCGGGGGCACATCCCCCATACCCCCTGGCATGGGGGCTTCGCCCCCCTGCACCCCCCGATTGAAAAAAATGGGGGTGGAGGGGACAAGGCCCCCTCCCAGGGGGTTCGGGGGATGTACCCCCGAAAGAACAAAAATTGGGGGCGAATTGGCACCTCCTGAAACCAGGCCACGAGTGGGAGTCTGAAGCCCGGCTGAGCCGCAGGGAAC
>DAOUBN010000135.1:0-1862 GCA_034432815.1 Anaerolineae bacterium
GCTCTCCGGGTTGCGGGCGCGCCCCCCCGGCGAAGCCCGTCCCCGCCTCTCCCTGGAGAACGACGACCTCCTCTTCTCAGTGGCTAACCTCCTCCAGGTCCACGCCAGAACGGGCATACCCTTAACCTTTGACCACCTTCACTTCCTGAACCTCAGCGACGGGATGGAAGAGCATGAAGCCCTGAAACTCTGCCTTGAGACCTGGCCCCCGAACGTAACCCCCAAAGTTCACTTCAGCTCCCCCAGGACCGCCATGAAGCTCGCGGAAGAAGCCGGGAAAAAGAGGGCTTACCCCCCGCAGCCATCCGAGCATGCCGACTTTGTGAACCCTTTTGAATTCATTGCCTTCTGCCGGATGGCCTTCATGACAGGCGGGCGGGATTTTGATATAATGCTGGAGGCGAAGGCTCGGGACCTGGCCTTGCTGGAACTCAGAGAAAACCTGAAGAAGTTTGCCCCGGAACTGGAGGTTAAATGATGGACGAAATGGCTCCCGTCCTGGTGGTGGTGATGAACAACCCGAGGGATATGGAGATAGCGCGGCGTGAGGGGTGGTACAGGATACCGGTGAAGAAAGCCCCTTCCCGCCTCGGAGCGGAATACCTGGCTTTCTACCAGACGAAAGTTTTCGGGCCTGAAGGGCTTGCAGTGAATTACTACGCCCCGGTGAAAGCCTACCGCCTCGCCCGTCGGGAAGAGCTCCTGCCGGAAGAGAAGGACCACCCCAGGGCCAGAGAGTGGTATTACAAGGTTGAGATCGGCCCCCTGGAAAAGCTCCCGAGGCCCATACCGAGCCGGAGGCTCCGCCGCATCACTTTCATCCCCACAACCCTCGGAAGGCTCCTCCGGGCCCAGGAGATAAACGACCTCTGGATCGGTGGAGAGGCTGAAGAAAGCCTCTGGGAAATGTTCCGGGAAAACGGCCTCCCTGCCGAGAGACGCTTCCTGATCCAGGGAGAGGAAGAGGAGAAAGAAGTGGACTTCGCCTTCTTCTGCCGGAACGGGAAACTGGCGGTGATGTGCGACGAAGAGCCTCTCCTCTCGGGTCTGGTGCGGGAGAGGTCTGCCGCGCAGGACTATGAACTGGCCGCGCTGGGATGGGTCCCCCTCCACCTTGACCCCGAACTCGTCCTCAGATCCCCTGCTGAAGCCCTGGGGAAAGTCATGCGCGCTCTGGAAGAACTGGGAGGATGCGTTCCGGAGGAAGAGGCGTGGAACTGCGACAATACTGGGGAATTCTGAAGCGATACCTCTGGCTCATAACCCTGATCTTCTTCGTGGTCCTGGCGGGAAGCTTCCTGACCCGGCGGCCGCATCCACCCCGCTACGGAGCTTCAATGCGCTTCGTGGTGGGGATAATCCCCCAATCGGGAGGGGATTACTATGAATACGACCGCTACTACACCTGGCTTGCCTCAGAATACATGGTGGACGACATGGCGGAAGTGGTCAGGGGCCGCTCCTTCGCCGACAAAGTCGCCTCCAGGCTCTCCCTGCCCCCTGGAAGCCTCTACGGCTCCATCTCCTCCGAGTCAAAGCACCGCATCCTCACCATCCACCTCTCCTGGCACGACCCTGGCCAGCTTGAGGAAATAGCCAGGGCCGTGGCTGAGCTCGTCCAGGAACCAGGGGAATTCTTCCCCCAGCTCGGCGGCCAAGAAGCCCGGCTGATCCTGATAGATCCTCCGGCCATCTACCCCATCGGGCCGAGCCTGCGGGAGAAGCTGGATCTCCCGCTGAAGCTGGTCCTGGCCCTTGGAGCGGGGATAGCCCTGGCCTTCCTTCTGGACTACCTGGATGACACTGTCCGCTCCAGAGAGGAACTGGAGAGGCTTGGCCTCAAGGTCCTCGGGGAGATCCCC
>DAOUBN010000136.1:0-2522 GCA_034432815.1 Anaerolineae bacterium
CTTCCCTGCCGGCCACTTCCACTTCAGCATCCAGAGCGACGAGAGCGATGACGGAATCGGCGGCGGGCATGGCATTGACGATGTTCCCCCCAATGGTCCCTACACTCCGGATCTGGAGGGAGCCAATGCTCCGGCAGGCCTGGGCCAGGAGCCTGGCTTTCGCCCGGATGAGGGGCGACTCCGCCACCTCCTGGTGGATCGTCGTTGCCCCAATCCAGATGTATCCATCCTCCTCTTTTATGCCCTTTATTTCCGGAATCCTGGTAATATCAACAAGCACCCTGGCGCTCGCCTCTCCCCTCCTGAGCTGGAGGACCAGATCGGTCCCGCCGGCTATTATGCGCGCCTCTCCGCCGTAGCGTTCCAGAAGCTCCAGGGCTTCTTCCACACTGCGGGGGAAAAGGTATTCTTCTACCATCGGGCTACCTCCTTTTCCCTAATTTGAGGTTGGGGACCACATCAAGGTCCCAGCCGCTCCTGCGGCCTTTCATCAGGTTGAAATAGCCTGCCGCGGCGACCATGGCGGCGTTATCGGTGCAGAGCTCCGGAGGGGGCCACCGGACCGGCACCGGGAGCGAGGCCTTCATCCTTTCCCGCAGGAGGGAATTGGCCGCCACTCCCCCTGCCAGGAGAACTTCCCTGGCCCCGTAGTTTACGGCTGCCTGGCGCGTTTTCTCCACCAGCACATCCACCACCGCCTCCTGGAAAGAAGCAGCCAGATCGGCTACCGGCACACCTTCCGGGAGGCGGGTCCCTGGCTTAAGGGAAATGCCTTCCCCATAGCGCTGAAGTTCTCTCAGGACGGCGGTCTTGAGGCCGCTGAAGCTGAAATTGTAGGTGCCCTTGAGCCAGGCTCTGGGGAAGTTGAAAGCTTCGGGGTTGCCACGCCTGGCCTCCTGCTCAATGGCCGGACCACCCGGGAAGCCAAGCCCCAGCAACCGGGCGATCTTATCAAAGGCTTCCCCGGCGGCATCGTCCAGGGTATGCCCCAGTTCCTCGTATTCCCCGTGGTCCTTCATGAGGAAAAGAGAAGTATGGCCCCCCGAGACCACAAGGCACAGGAGGGGGAAACCCAAGGGGGGCTCATCTGTGAGCCAGTTGGCGTAGATGTGGGCCTCAATGTGATTTATGCCAATGAGGGGCAGATCCCTTGCCCAGGCGATGGCTTTGGCCACGTTCACTCCCACCAGCAGGGACCCTGCCAGCCCGGGCCCGTAAGTGACGGCCACCCCGCTCAGGTCCTCCCAGCTTACCTGAGCTTTTTCCAGGGCCTCCTCTATCGCCGGGACTATGGAGAGGATGTGCTGGCGGGAGGCTACTTCGGGGAAGACTCCGCCGTAGCGGCGGTGAATTTCAATCTGGGAAGCCACCACATTGGACAGGATGAAGCGGCCATCCCTGACCACTGCGGCCGAAGTCTCATCGCAGGAAGTCTCAATTCCCAGAATAAGCATAGAGTGTTCCCCCCGCTGGAGCGTAAAAGATAATACACCAATCCGCCGGCTAAAGCAAAAAAGGCCTGTCTTCCCAGGCTTAAAAGCTCGTTCTCGTTCAACTTTCGAAAACCCCCATGGGCAATTTGACAGTAAGTTTAGAGGGGTATATAATTAAATTTGAGCAGAACTCGCCCCAGGGCAGCGGCGTAATGGTTACGGCCCCTCGCGGAGGTGGCCGGAACCATCCGATGAAGGCATGAGCCCCTTCTCAAGGGGGAAGGGCTCGGAGCGCAAAAAGCTGGAACCGTTCACGGAAGAGCGTGAACGGAAAAGGCGGAGCATTGGATTGATAAAATTTCCGAGACCAGCTTTAGCCTTTAAAACCTGCAGCAAGTTACTGCCCCAACTGTGCGTCCTTCCTCTTTCTGCTTCCCATCCGCTGAGCTACAGCTCTATCATATGAGTGGGCGTGCTTCACCCTCCAGCAGGCTGCCGAGAAGGTCATCAAGGCCCTGGGGCTGGCACGCGGCCTGACCCTTTGGGGGCATTCCCTGACCGAGATGTTGCGGCTGATCGGGCAGGATGTGGAGGTCCCGGTGGAGATTATGGATCGGGCCCGGCTGCTGGACCTCTACTACATCCCGCCCCGGTATCCGAACGGTTTCGCTTCGGGCAAGCCGGCCGATTACTTCACCGAGGCCCTGGATGCGGAAGATCAGATCATCCGGCTCTGTGAAGGCCATCTCCCTGGACCGGGATGAGGTCCTCCGGCGGTTGCGGGAGGCGGCCGCAGAAGCCCTGGAGGTCTTCCCGGAACTCCAGGAAGTGCGGTTGATCGGCTCCCTGGCCACCGGGACCCACACCGGCACCAGCGATGTGGACCTTTTGCTCTGGGTGGCGGAAGTCCCCGGCAATCCGCTGGAAGCGATGAAGCCTTACTATTTCTTCTTCTCCCGCCGCCTGGGGATGAGCCTGGACCTCCTCCTCGCCGGTCAGGAACTCCCTCCCGGGCTGGCAAAGGCTATACAGGGAAGCCTCCTGCTGGCCGCGCGGGGAGATTGAATCCACGGATTTTCTAATCGGTGA
>DAOUBN010000137.1:0-4196 GCA_034432815.1 Anaerolineae bacterium
GGGCCCCCTCGTGGGCGGGTTTCAAAAGATACCAACTCGCCCCCTTTTTGTTTTCGTGGGGGGACACCCCCCACATCCCCCGCCAGGGGGACTCTGTCCCCTTGCACCCCCTGTTTCCTCTTTCATGGGGGTGGAAGGGGCATAGCCCCCTCCCGGGGGGTGTCCCCCCAGAAAAACCAATCAAAGGGGCGAGAAGGCAACTCCTGCAACCCGGCCACGAGGGGGACCCTGAACCCAGGCGAACCCAGGGCAAACGAGGGTGGGGAAAAACCGGGGAGTGCAGGGGGGCGAAGCCCCCATTTCTCCCCGCCAGAGGGACACAGTTCCCCTGACTCCCCTGTCTTTCCGATCCCTTGCCCGGATGCTTCAGGCGGGGGAGAAGCGGATGTGGATCACATCTCCATCCTGGACCACGTAATCCCGGCCTTCAATCCGCACCAGGCCACGGTTACGGGCCTCAGCCCAGGAGCCCGCCTCCACAAAATCTTTCCAGTTTATCACTTCAGCCCTGACGAAACCCTTTTGCATGTCAGTGTGGATTTTGCCGGCCGCTTCCCAGGCGGTGGTCCCGTAACGGACGGGCCAGGCTCTGACCTCCCGCTTCCCGGTGGCGGTGAAGAAGGTTATGAGCCCGAGGAGCCTGTAGCCTGCCCTCACCAGCCGGTTCAGGCCGGGCTCCTCAAGCCCCAGCTCTTTCAAGTATGCCCTGGCTTCCTCTTCCGGCCAGCGGGCAAGCTCTTCCTCCAGGGGAGCGCACAGCACCACTGCCTCTGTCCCCTCCTCTGAAGCCTTCTGCCGCACCCTGGAAGCCAGCTCGCCTCCTTCGGGCAGGTCGCTCTCCGAAACGTTCGCCACAAATATCCTGGCTTTTCCCGTAAGGAGGTTGAGTTCCCTCACCAGAGCCTGCCCTTCTTCTCCATCCCAGTTCGCCGCCCTTCTCCCCATGGCCAGGTGCTCGTGCAGGCTTTCCAAGAGCTCAATGGCCTCCCTGAACTCCTTCGGGTGGGCTTTGGCTGCGCTCCTCACTTTGGCCAGGCGATTTTCCACCGTCTCCAGGTCCGCCATGGCCATTTCCGTATCCAGAACCTCTATGTCCGTGATGGGGTCTATTTCCGGAAAGGGGTGGGGGACGTCGGGAGCGTAGAAGCAGCGGACTACCATAGCGATGGCATCCACGTTCCTTATGTGGCCCAGGAACCTGTTCCCGAGGCCTTCTCCTCTGTGAGCGCCCTTGACCAGGCCGGCGATGTCCACAAACTTTATGGTGGCCGGGGTCACCACCTCCGGTTTCACCACTTCTGCCACTGCCCAGAGCCGCTCATCGGGCACGGCCGCTATCCCGATGTTGGGCTCAATGGTGGTGAAGGGATATTTCGCCACCGCCGCGCTGGCCCTGGTGAGGGCGTTAAAAAGGGTGGATTTTCCAGCGTTCGGCAGGCCCACTATCCCTATCTCCAGGCTCATGATTCCTCCTGGGGCCTGGTCCTCTGGGCCTTGGGGATGGCGAAGAAGAAAGTGCTACCTCTTCCCGGTTCGCTCTCAACCCAGACTCTCCCCCGGTGCTTTTCCGCCACGGCCTTGACCAGGGCGAGGCCAAGACCGCTTCCCCTTATGCCCAGGGCTTCGGCTTCCTTCCCCCGGTAGAACTTCTCAAAGATGCGGAGCTGGTCGGAATACGGTATGCCGATGCCCGTATCTTGGACTCTCAGCACCCAGAAGCGCCCTGCGTCGTCCACCGAGACCGTTATCCTGCCAGGGGCCGGAGTGTATTTTATGGCATTGTCCAGAAGGTTCACTATCGCCCTCTTCACGAATTCCCGGTCGCCCGTAAAGGGGTAGGTTTCTTCCAGGTTCACTTCCATAGAGAGGCCTTTCTCCCTGGCCCTGTCGGCCACTTCGGCCACGGCCTCTTCCACCAGGGGACCAAGCCAGCAGGGAGCAAGCCTCATCATCCCCGCTTCCAGCCGGCTCATGTCCAGGAAGTTCCTGACCAGCCGGCTCAGGTGCTCGGCGTTTCGGATGAGCTTCTCCACAACTTCTTCCTGCTGCCTGTTCAATTCCCCGATCTCTCCAAGGGCCCTGGCATAGTCCTTCACCAGGGTCAGGGGGGTGTGGAGGTCGTGGAAAACAATCTCCAGCGCCTCGGTGCGGGAGCGCTCGGCTTCCTTCAGCGGGGTTATGTCCCTCATGGATATAACCCATCCCCTGAAGCTCCCTTCCCCCATGAGAGGGGAAGCTTTGACGTGGAAGGTGGTGCCCTGTCGGTGTGGTATTTCGGCCTGCAGAGGAGCTTTGGCCCCCCTGAGCTGGTCCAGGAATTCCTTCCAGGGTTGCTCCCTCAGCCTTTCGGCCAGGGGCAACCCCCTTGCGCTTTCCCCCCTGACCCCCAGGATTTCCTCTGCCGCCGGATTAAGGGTCACGATCCTGCCCAGTTCGTCCACCACCAGGATCGGGTCAAGGGTGCTCCTGAGGATGGCTTCAAGGTAGGCCTTCTGCCTCTCCAATCCCCTGAAAAGCCTGAGGTTTTCGGCCATTACGTCCAGCTGGCCAGCTACGGCATTTATCAGGGTTAGGTCAATGGAGGAAGCCTGGAGGGGGTAGGAGAAGGTGAACCAAAGGGCTCCGTTCTGGAGAGGTATGCCCACGGCGGATCTCGCCCCCACCTCCTGGAGGGTCTCCCTCAGGACAAGGGGCGCCTCCCGGACGAAGGGGATGACCACCGGCTCTTGATGGATCGTCAGGAGCCTGGAGCAGGGGCCTGGAGGCTTGCCCTTCTCCTCGCTCCAGATCCTCCCCGAAGTTATGCAGCTATCAACAAGCCCGTTCCTGTCCAGCACGATGAAGGCTGCTCCCGCCGCTCTGGTCAACTCCCGCAGGCCTGAGAGGAGGATCTCCATCCCTTTTTCCAGTTCGGGGGTTGAGAGAGCTTTCTGGCTCACCCTCAGGAGGGCGTAGGATTCGTCAAGCCTCTGTCTGAGATACTGGCGCATCCTTTCCAGGGCCTTTGCCAGCTTTCCGATCTCGTCTTCTCTCGCCAGGTATAGGTTCTCATCCAGGTTGCCGCTGGCCAGCATCACTGCCCTGCGGGAGAGTTCCTCAAGGGGCCGGGTCAGCCGGGAGGTGAAGAGCGCAGTTGCGGCCATCACCGGCAGGAGGATAAGGAGCTGGGTGAAGGAGAAAAGGGCCATGAACCTGCCAACCCTTCCGGCTATATCCTCAAGCGAGGTGAAAGCCAGGACCACTCCTTTCTCAACCACAAGCTTATCCCCAAAGCCGTCCGAAAGGCCGGCAGGGCACAGCAGGAGGCTGCGCCCCCTATCTACAAGGCAGAGGTTCGGGCTTCCGGCAGGCACCCTTATAAGGAGCCTTTCGCTGTCGCAGGAGCGGATGATGGAAAAGGCCCAGCCACCGTCCGTGGGGAAAGGCCTGGAAAAAGGCCAGGCGGCGGAAAGAGCCTCTCTTTCTTCGGGTGAGAGGCCTTCGGGAGAATCCCCCGGTTTTAGGATGAAGCAGGAAGATGGGCACAGGTGTTCCAAAACTTTCACCCGCTCGGGCGAAGGCAGGGAGGCAATCAGCCCTGCCAGTTCCTCAGCCCTTTCCACGGCCGAGGCGATGGGGGAAACTTCCCGCTCCAGGCTCTCGCGGGCAACCTTCAGCTCATCCCTCGTCCGGACGAAGGTGACCGCAGCGATGGAAAGGAGGGAAACTGTTGCCGAGAGGGCAAGGAACCAGGCCATAAAGGCCAGAGCCGTGCTTCGGGCCAGGGGTGAGGCTTTCCCTGAACGGATGGGAGGGGGGGTGTAGAGGGGGGAGAGCCGGAAGAGGAAGGCTTCAGCAAGAACCGCCGCCAGGGGCAGGAAGGAGCTCCCGAGAGAAACCAGCTTCCCCTCAAGGTAAAGTTCCGGGATTGAAACCACTGCGGGAACCAGGGGCGTGGGCCAGGCTGCAATGGAGGCCAGGACCGATGCCACCTCTGGCCTCCTGAGCAAAAGCGGGAAGGGGTCGGAGTAATCCATGGTCATAAAGAAGCTCAGGAGGCAGCCGAACAGGACTTCACCGCCGGCCTGGGTCAGGGGCAGCTTGCCTGCAACCGCTCCCGCCAGTCCTCCTGCCAGCGCCACCAGGGCTGCCGACCAGACGCCATCGGCGGCGGGCACCCTAAATGGCAGCGGGGGCAGGGAGGGGGGCACGGGGGG
>DAOUBN010000138.1:0-4235 GCA_034432815.1 Anaerolineae bacterium
CATGATACCGGAGGAGCAATACGCCTGGCTCAGGAGGAGAGCCAGGGCGGAAGGGAAAAGCGTGGGGCAGCTTGTGAGGGAGGCGATTGAGAGGCTCCTCGCCCGCGCCCCATCCCCTGAACTTCCCCCTCTTGAGGAAGACCCCGCCTGGCAAATGGTGGGAATGTGTCGGGGAGGGCCCCCTTATGATTTGAGCGAAAAGCATGACGATTATCTATACGGTGATTACGGCTGGGAGAAGCTGGGATGAAAAGAATGCTCATTGACACCTCTGCCCTTTATGCTCTTAACGATTCCAGCGATCGCAATCACCGTGCGGCGACATCCTTCTGGAAAGCAAATCCCGAGGCGATATTTGTAGCGAACAGCCATGTGCTTGGCGAGTTCCTGACTTTGATGAAAAAGAGGTTCGGGGGTAAGTGGGCTGTAAAGGCAGGCGAATACATCCGCAACAGTCCCCGATTTGAGATTGTGCATCTTAAAGAATCGGACGAGGAAGCTGTGTGGGAGCTCTTCGCACGCTACTCCGACAAGGAATGGAGCTGGTTTGACCTCACCCTCCTCCACCTGGCCCGCAGGCTTGGGATCCGGGAAGTTTTCGCCTTTGACGAGCACTTCAGGCAAATGGGGCTCACCCTGCTGCCGGGATGAGGACTGTGGCAGGCCAAAACCTTGTGACTTTGTCCAAGCAGCACCATTGAGGGATGGAGTAAACAGGGGGTGCAGGGGGACTCTGTCCCCCTGACGGGGGGAAATGGGGGGTGTCCTCCCACCCATTTTCCCCCACCCTCGTTAGCTGAGGGTTCGCCCACGTTCAGGGCCCCCTCGCGGCCGGGTTGCAGGAGAAGGCTTCTCGCCCCTTGATTTGTTTTCCCTGGGGGGCACCCCCCATGCCCCCCGGGAAGGGGCTCTGCCCCCTCCACCCCCCTGATTTGTTTTCCTGGGGGCACATCCCCCAGGCCTCCTGGCATGGGGATGAAGCCCCCACTTTCTATGCAGGTTACCATGCCCTGGCGCATTTACTATTCTTTTGACCGGAACAGGGGCTTGTGGTAAAAAGGTGGGGAAAGGAGGCGGGCCATGGCAATGCGCAGGATCCAGGTCATGATACCGGAGGAGCAATACGCCTGGCTCAGGAGGAGAGCCAGGGCGGAAGGGAAAAGCGTGGGGCAGCTTGTGAGGGAAGCCATTGAAAGGCTCGGAGGGCATGCTGGCGTTGGGGAGCTACCACCCCTGGAAGAGGACCCAATATGGGAGATTGTCGGGGCTTTTGAGGGGCCTTCGCCCTACGATGCAAGCGTAAGGCACGATGAAATACTTTACGGGAATGGAAACAGGGGGTGCAGGGGGACTCTGTCCCCCTGCCGGGGGGAAGTGGGGGGTGTCCCCCCACAAAAACAAAATTGGGGGCGAGTTGCCACCTCCTGAAAACCCGCCCACGAGTGGGAGGCTGAAGCCAGACCTAACCGCAGCAAACGGGGGTGGGAAAAAGAGATAAAAAGGAATACCCCCTGCAGCCCTCTGGACCCCCCTTTCTGGGGGGACACCCCACACAACTCTTCAGGAAGGGGCATGGACTCTTCCACTCCACTGAAAGACAAAGGAGGAGCAAGATGGCTTACGTTTACCACGGCCGACTGTTTCACGTTGACCTTGAGAATCGCTCCGTGCGGGAAATCCCGGTGGAAGAAAGAGACGTTAGGGAATTCCTCATGGGGAGCGGGCTTGCGGCGGAGCTCTTCCGCCGGGATGAGGCTTACCGGAAGCCTCCCCTCTCCCCCCAGAGCCCCCTCTACGTCATAGCCGGCCTCCTCACCGGCTCTTTCATCCCGACCGCCTCCCGGACGAGCTTCTGCGCCCGCTCGCCCCTGACTGAAATCTGGTGCGAGGCCACCGTTGGTGGATACTTCGGGCCAATGCTCCGCTTCGCCGGCTGCGATGGGTTGATCATCACAGGCAAAGCCGAAAAGCCTGTATACCTCTGGATAAGCGAGGGGAAAGCCGAACTGCGGGATGCCTCCCACCTCTGGGGCCTTGATGTCTACCGCACAGTTGAAGCCATCAGGGCCGAAACCAGCCAAAAAGCTCAGGTCGCTGCCATCGGCCCGGCGGGGGAGAACGGAGTTTTCACCGCCTCTGTCATGATCGGTGGGCTTGATGGAAGGGCGGCCGGAAGGGGCGGCATGGGGGCGGTCATGGGTTCCAAGAACCTCAAAGCGATAGCCGCTTTCGGGACCCTCCGCCTCCGCTACTACGATGAGGGAGGCCTCAGGGAAGAGATCCGCCAGGTTAACCCTAAAATTAAAGAAAACACCATAGCCCTCGGAATGTGGGGCACCGCAGGTGGCGTCCCCAGGGCTGAAGCTTACGGTGATTTCCCCCTTAAAAACTGGAGGGAAGGAAGTTGGCCGGAAGGGGCCCAGAAAATCTCAGGCCAGCGCATACGGGAGACCATCTTCGTCAGGGATTACCGGTGCTTCGCCTGCCCCATAGCCTGCGGCAAAGATGTGAAGCTGAGGAGAGGCAACCAGGAAGTGGTAGTATCGGGGCCGGAGTATGAGACGGTAGCTGGCTTCGGGGGGATGTGCCTCATAGACAACCTGGAAGCCATAGCCGAAGCCAACGACCTCTGCAACCGCCTGGGCCTTGATACCATCTCGGTTTCGGCAGCCATAGCCTTCGCCATAGAAGCCTTTGAAAGGGGCTTGCTTACCGAAAAGGACACCGGCGGATATGCCCTCCGCTGGGGCGACCCGGAAGGGGTCCTGAGCCTCATAGAGGACATAGCCTACCGGCGAGGGCTTGGAGAACTGCTGGCCATGGGCGTCAGGCGCGCAGCCGAGGCCCTGGGCCCTGAAGCCCGGGATTTCGCCGTGCACGTAAAGGGCATGGAAGTCCCTTACCACGACCCCAGGGCTTTCACAGGCATGGCCCTCAACTACGCCACGGCCAACCGGGGCGCCTGCCACCTGGAATCCCTTACCTACTGGGTGGGCTACGGGGTTAAGATTGACGAGCTATACATACCCGAGGATTATCACCCCCATTCATCCCGGGGCAAAGCCAGGATGGTGGTGGACTTTCAGAACTACATGACCTTATACAACGCCCTGGGACTTTGCAAGTTCGCGGGCAGAGCCAACCTCCCCCCGAGCCTCCTGGCCCGCTGGCTCAACCTCGCCCTGGGCTGGGAGATCACAGGGGAACAGCTCATGGCGATAGGAGATCGCCTCTTCAACCTCAAGAGAGCTTTGAATGTGGAAATGGGGATCACCCGCTCCGACGACACCCTGCCCCCGCGGCTCCTCAAAGAAGCAAGGCCTTCCGGCGGGGCCGCCGGCGTGTTGCCGGAGCTTGACTCCATGCTGGAGGAATACTACCGGATAAGGGGATGGGACGAAAAGGGGCGGCCTAACCCATATACCAGACCCATTTAGGCCCGCGCATGTCCCTGATGATGTCCGTTGTGGAAAGGACGCCGATGGGTTCACTGCCTTTCTCGGAGTCCACGGTGACTATCACCCGGTGGATTTTGTTCTCCAGCATTATCCTGGCTGCTTCCTCCACCGGCGTGTCCGGATGGACGGAGATAACGGGGGATTTCATCACGTCCTTGGCCTTGTAGCCGGAGATGTCCTGGCCGTAGAGGGGCAGGATATCCATGTGGGAAATTATGCCCTTTATGTAGCCTTCGGGGTCCGTCACCACTATGGCGTGGACGTCGGTATCGGCTATAACTCTTATTACTTCCTGAAGAGGGGTCTCGGGACCGCAAGAAATAACCCCTTTGTGCATTATGTCCTTGACCAGCTTTGACATCTTGCCTCCTTTCCTGGTATGCTGTTTAAAGGGAACTCCCTATGTCCCCCGGTTTTTTCCCACCCTCGTTTGCTCAAGGTTCGCCGGGGTTCAGGGTCCCACTCGCGGGCGGGTTGCAGGAGGGGCTATTCGCCCCTTTGATTGGTTTCTCTGGGGGGACACCCCCCAGGCCCTCGGGAGGGGGCAAAGCCCCCTCCACCCCCTGATTTGTTTTCCTGGGGGCACATCCCCCAACCCCCTGGCATGGGGGCTTTGCCCCCTGCACCCCCCGATTTTTGGGGGACACCCCCCAGACCCCCCGGGAGGGGGGCGTAGCACCCTCCAGAACCTCCGGGAGCAGGGCCCTCTCTACCCCACAGGCAGTTGGGATTAAGTCCCCTGTGCCTGCATAAACAAAGCGGCGAAGGCCACCTCTT
>DAOUBN010000139.1:0-11058 GCA_034432815.1 Anaerolineae bacterium
CGGAGGGGTGTTTTGTGTGGCTACTTCCACGCCCCCGGCCACTATAGAGTGGGAGTGAGAGGAAGAGGTGCAGGGGGGCTGCGTCCCACGGGGGGGTAGGGGGGGGTGGTGCCCCCCCATCCATTTTTTTCCCACCCTCGTTTGCCCTAGATCCGCCAGGGTTCGGGGTCCCCCTCATGGCCGGGTTGCAGGAGTTTCCTGCTCGCCCCTTGATTTGTTTTTGTGAGGGCACATCCCCCATACCCCCTGGCATGGGGGCCTTGCCCCCCTGCACCCCCATTTGGGGGACACCCCCAGGCCCCCTGTGAGAACAACCATCCCCCGGGATAATCTGACCTAAATCACCAGGATGGTAAGAAATTTGCCCTATGAGAACAGGCCGGCTATAATTGAAAAGCCAGCTCCGCCGTGGAGGTGCTGCAATGGAAGTCTATGATGCCATCCTTTCAAGGCGAAGCATAACGGACTTCAAGCCCGACCCCATCCCCAAAGAAGTTCTGGAGAAGGTGCTTTCGGCTGCTCTCTGGGCTCCCTCCAAACTGGACCTGCAGAACTGGTATTTCGTCGTCCTGTCCGGGAAATCCAAGAAGAACTTTCTGGCCATGCTTCAGGCCAAATTCGCCCAGATTGTGGCCGCTGCTCAGGCTTTATCGCACTATAAAACCTGGGCAACAGAATGGTTCCTCCGAGCAGCAGAGCAAGCTCCTGTCCTGGTGATCGCTTTCTCCGACCTGCCCCTCTCCGAAGACCCGGAATACGGCCTCTCGGTGGCAGCTGCCGTGCAGAACCTGATGCTGGCCGCATGGAACGAGGGCATTGGAACGCGCTGGTATACCTACGGACTTTATGCTGTGAAAGAGGCCATAAATTCGCACCTGGGCATAAAGGACAAAGACCTCGTCGGAATTATCGTGATGGGTTATCCCGAGAAGATACCGGAACCAACCCTCAGGCGAGAAGGAAGAATTGAATGGCGTATGGAGTAATTCTGGAGAAAATCCGCAACTTCCCCATCTTCTCAGGCCTTGGGGAAAGAGCCATCCAGGCTTTATCCTCAGCAATTATTGAAAATACAGTCCAGGCCGGCCAGATAATATCTTTCCAGGGGGAAAGGGCCAGCTACATCTACATAGTGGCGCGGGGGATAGTCAGGCTCCGCCGCCTCTCCCCTGAGGGGAAAGAGATAATCATAAGCTATCTGGGCCCCGGCAGGATAGTGGACCCGACTCCGGCAGTGGATGGAGGCCCCTATACGGCCACGGTTGACGCCCTTACAAAGGCCACAATATACGCAATACCTCTGGAAATTTTCCGGCAGGTGATGGAAGAAGATAGGCGACTGGCGGCCAACCTGCTCAAGGAGCTTGCCGGCAGAGTCCGGCACCTGACCAACATGGTGGAAGAGATGGCACTGCACACGGTGCGAGCTCGCCTGGCCCGCTTTCTCCTCCAGCAGGCTGAACTGAAAAATCAATACAGGCCCTGGACTCAGGCCGAGATCGCCTCCCAGATCGGGACAGTGAGGGAAATCGTGGGAAGGGTGCTCCGGGATTTCGCCTCCCAGGGCCTGATTGCCCGTCAGGGCGGTCACATCATCGTCCTGAACCGTGAAGAACTCCGGAGAATCGCTCAGATAGAAGGTTACGAAAAGGAGGGGAATGGGCATGGAAGCTGAAGCCCTAAGCGCCATAGATACTGCCATCCGGATTGAAGAGGAAGGGATAAAGTTCTACACCGAAGCCGCCGAGAAAGTTGAAGATCGGACGGCTCAGAAGATGTTCCGGAACCTGGCCCAGGACGAATACAACCACCTGCGCCTGTTCCAGTCCGTCCGCCAGTCCCTCTTAGAAAAGGGGGAATGGCCTTCCCTTGAAAGTTTGCCGCTGAAAGAGGCGCCCCATTACATCTTCCCTTCTCCCGGGGAAGGAGGAGAAGTGGAGGTTCCCCGCCACCAGCAGGAAATTCTCCGCAAAGGGATGGAGATAGAGAAAGCTTCCATTAAGTTCTACACAGAGCAGCTCAGCAAGGCCGCTTCCGAGGAGGCCCGCCGGGTGTATCAGTTCCTGGTGGACCAGGAAAAGGGGCATCTCGCCCTCCTCCAGGCCGAATACGACTACCTGAACCGCACGGGCTTCTGGTTTGACTACCAGGAATTCACCCTGGAAGCGGGATAGAGACTTTTGTCCCTGACATTTCCCCCCCAGCCCGCTATACTGTGAATGGAAATTGAGAGGTCGGGAAGAAATGCTGCCGGTAGTGAACGGAGAATTGTGCATAAAGTGCGGGATGTGCGTGGAAGCATGCCCATGCGGGGCGGTGAGCCTGAGCGAAGAAGGGCCTCAGTTCAACTGCCCTTCCAGTTGCAGGCTCTCCCTCTCGTGCATGGGAGGGCCGGCCTTCCTGTTCCCATGCGAGGAGGCCTGCCCAACTGGAGCTTTGAGTTTCAGCTTTGAAATTTCTTTCCCCGAAAGGAGGTAAAAATGGTAACGGAAAAAGAGATAAAGGACGCCCTGCGCCAGGTCATTGACCCCGAAATTGGCATGGATGTAGTAACCCTGGGGATGATAAGACAGATCAATATTGGGGAAGAGGGGGATGTGGAAGTGAAGATGGTGCTGACCGCCCCCTTCTGCCCTCTGGCTTCTTACCTTGTGGAACAGGTAAGGATGATGGCTTCCTCGGTGCCAGGGGTTAAAGAGGCCAGAGTTACCCTCCTGGATGAAAGGTGGGATCCCAGCTGGATGGAGAGACCAGAGCAGTAAGGAGGCAGACAGTGGAACGGCGTTACGTATACCTTGATAACGCTGCGGCCACCCGCCTTGATGAGCGTGTCCTGGAGGCTATGCTCCCCTATTTCTTTGAAATCTACGCCGTAGCAACCTCGGAATTCGGCTATTCGCCAGGCATAGAGGCAAGGGAAGCCCTGGACAGCGCCAGGGCCAGGATCGCCGAAAAGCTCGGAGCTTCCCCGGAAGAGTTCATCTTCACCTCCGGCGATACCGAATCCTCCAACATGGCCCTCAAAGGGGTAGCCATGGCCCTGGGCCAGAAGAAAGGCCGGCATATCATCGTCTCCAAAATTGAAGATTTCCCCGTCCTCAACACCGCTAGGGCTCTGGAGAGGCAAGGGTTCAGGGTAACTTACCTTGATGTGGACGAATACGGCTTTGTAGACCTGGACCAATTGAGGGATTCCATAACCCCCGAGACCATCCTGGTTTCCATCCAGCACGCCAACCAGGAGATCGGGACGATCCAGGAGATAAAGGCCATAGGCGAAATCTGCAAGGAAAAAGGGTGCCTCTTTCACACCGATGCCACTCACACCTTCACCCGCGTGCCCCTGGACGTCAGGGAAATCCCGGTGGACCTGGTAACCGTTTCCGCCCACACCATTCACGGCCCGAAAGGCATAGGCGGCCTTTACATCCGCAAGGGCACCCCCATTGCCAAGTGGATGGATGGAGGATACCAGGAATTCAACCTCAGGGCCGGCCTTGAAAACATACCTGGAGCCGTCGGGTTCGCCAGAGCGGTGGAACTTGTAACCCCTGAGGAGAACCAGAGGCTCCAGCAGATGCGGGACCGCCTGATTGATAGGGTGCTCAGCGAAATACCTTACACCACCCTCAACGGCCACCGGTGGAAGAGAATACCCCAGAACGCCAACATAACCTTCCATTTCGTGGAAGGCGAATCCATAACACTGCACCTGGACATGAGAGGTTTCGCCGTGAGCACGGGCTCAGCCTGCTTCAGCCGCTCCCTTGAAGCAAGCCACGTCATAATGGGGATCGGCGGGGACCACGAGAGAGCCCACGGTTCGGTGCGCTTCACCTTCGGCCGCTTCAACACGATGGAAGACGTGGACGCCGTCGTTGAGGCGATAGCCGAAGTGGTGGAAAACCTCAGAGCTATAAGCCCGCTTGGGAAGGAGGCGAAATATGCCTGAGCAATATGTCCTTGAAGCCCTGAAAAAAGCCCTTGCCGCCGAGCTGAGCGCGGTGGAGATTTACTCCGCTCACGCCAGAGCCATCCCCGAAGACATAATAGCTCAGGGGGTGAGGGCCATACTGGAAGTGGAGAAGCGCCACGCGCAGGAACTCGCTGACCGCATCAGAGCTCTGGGGGGAACTCCCATTGAGCCGGGAGGCGAGGAGACCATAATAGGGCGAGCCATCGGTGCCGCCTCCGCATACGCTTCCACCAGGGAAATGCTGGAAATTGAACTGAGGGAAGAACAGCTGGCTATCAAGGACTATGCCACCTTCATCGCCGAGATCATGGGCGACGAGGAAACCGTCTCCATAATGGAAAGGCACCTCAGGGATGAAATTGACCACGCCAGGTGGCTCAAGAAGCAGATAGCAGCCCTCAGCAAACAGGGATGAGCAATGCGCAGGGTAAAATTCTACGCCCTCAGCACCTGCGGCTGGTGCCGCAGGACCAAGAAGCTGCTGGATGAAAACGGCGTGCAATACGACCTGGTCTACGTGGACCTGCTCCAGGGGGAAGAACAGAAGAAAACCTTGGATGAAGTAGCCAGGTGGAACCCCCGCCTCTCCTTCCCCACCCTCGTTCTGGACGATAAAGAGGTCATAATCGGTTACGATGAAGCCCGCATAAAGGAGGCCCTGGGATTATGAGCGAGAGGCCCAAGGAAGCCCTGGAGCTCTACCAGCGCCTGAAGCAGGAGGCAGAGGCAGCTGGCTATTACCTGAACCCGGATCTGGACCTGGTCTTGGACCTGATGGAAGGGCTTCTGACCAATTTGAAGCGCTACGGTTACATGGCCTGCCCCTGCCGACTGGCCTCCGGCGTCAGGGAGAAAGACCTGGACATTATATGCCCGTGCGATTACCGCGATGCGGATCTGGAGGAATACGGGGCATGCTACTGTGGCCTCTACGTTTCTGAGGAAGTGGCGCGGGGCCAGAAGAAAGCCGGTCCTGTCCCCGAAAGGCGAGGGACAATCCCCGTGAAAACCAGCACGGCTGAGGAAGCTCCTTTCGCCGGCAAAGGGATACCCGTGTGGCGCTGCCGGGTGTGCGGCTACCTGTGCGCCAGGCCTTCCCCGCCCCTCAAATGCCCCATCTGCAAGGCCGATAAGGACCGGTTTGAGCGCTTCGCCTGAATTCAGACCACCCTGACGAGGTGGTAATCTTTGCGGCCTTTCCTGAGGACCAGGAACTTGCCTTCAATGGCCTGGCTCACCGTTACCCTCTGCTCAATATCCGTCACCCGCACATTGTTGAGGTAAATCCCTCCGCCCTGGATGAGCCGGCGGCCATCGCTCCGGGAGGAGGCCAGCCCGCACTTCACCAGAAGCTCCGTTATCGGGACGCCTTCCCCTGAAAGCTCTTCCTTCCCTATCTCCGTTGAGGGGACATCGCCGAAGATCTCCTCAATTTCCCTGGCCGTCAGGTCCTCAATCTCCTCCCCGAAAAGGGCTCTGGAGGCCTTCTCGGCCCGGTGGAGGGCCGTCTCCCCGTGGACCATCCGGGTCACTTCCCGGGCGAGGGTCCTCTGGGCTTCCCTCTCTTCGGGAACAGTGGCCACTTTGTGCGCCAGCTCGTCTATCCTCTCCCGGGAAAGCAGGGTGAAGAACTTCAGGTAGCGGATGACATCCCGGTCATCGGTGTTGAACCAGAACTGGTAGAAGCGGTAGGGCGAGGTGAGTTCAGGGTCAAGCCAAACAGTCCCGGCTTCCGTCTTGCCGAACTTTACCCCCGAGGCGGTGGTGATGAGGGGCAGGACAAGCCCGTAGGCCCTGCCTCCCCTCAGTTTCCGTATCAGTTCAATCCCGGCCGTAATATTGCCCCACTGATCGCTCCCACCCATCTGGAGTATGCAGTTGTAGCGGTCGTAGAGGGTCAGGAAATCGTAAGCCTGGAGGAGCATGTAGCTGAATTCGGTATAGGAGATGCCTTCCTCCTGCTCAATCCGCCTCCGGACCGATTCCTTTGAGAGCATGTAGTTGACCGTGAAATGCTTGCCGATGTCCCGCAGGAAACCTATGAGGTTCAGGGGGATGAGCCAGTCGGCGTTGTCCACCATTATGGCGGGGTTGGACCCGGATTCAAAATCAAGGAAACGCCTGAACTGCTCCCGGAAGCGCTCTTTATTGGCCTCAATCTGCTCCCTGCTCAGGAGAGGGCGCTCCTTATCCTTACCGCTCGGATCCCCTATGAGGGCGGTTCCCCCTCCTATTACCACAATGGGGGTGTGGCCGTAGCGCTGCATGTGCACCAGAGCCATGATCGCGAAGAGGTTGCCTATCTGGAGGCTCGGGGCGGTGGGGTCAAACCCTATGTAAGCCGCCACTTTCTGGTTCGCCAGGATCTCTTCAAGCCCTGGCGTTGCTTCGTATATCATCTCCCGCCACTTGAATTCTTCAAAGACACTCATAAGCCCTCCACCGATGCCGGTTGTAAGGAGTTTGAAAGAGCTTGAATACCCATAAGGGCGGGGTGGGGGCACCCCCTGGACCCTCCAATTTTTCCCCACCCCCGTTTGCTACGGATTCGCCAGCCTTCAGGGTCCCACTCGTGGGCGGGTTGCAGGAGTTTCCCGCTCGCCCCTTAAGTTTGTTTTCCTGGGAGCACATCCCCCAGACCCCCTGGCATGGGGGCTTCGCCCCCCTGCACCCCCCATTTGGGGGACACCCCCCTACCCCCGGGATGGGGCTCCGCCCCTCCACCCCCGTGAAAACAGAAGACAGAAAGCGGGGAACATCCCCCGCCACCTCCCGACAGGGAGCTCTCGCCCCCTGCATCTTTATTGAAAAGCCCCGGGTTTGAGCCCAGTCGCCTGCTGAGTCTTACCCTTTAATGACTCCAAGAGGACGGAGCCTTGCGACCTTCCGGGAGATCCCCGCCGAGTGGACGACGTGCACCACCCGGTCCACATCTTTGTAGGCATCGGGGGCTTCCTCGGCCAGGCCAGCGTCGCTACCGCCCATCACGATGATGCCCTCGGCCCTGAGCCTCTCCACGAGCTCACGGCCCCGGATTTGCTTCTTGGCCTGCGCTCTGCTCATCACCCTCCCCGCGCCGTGAGCCGTGGTCCCGAAGGTCTCCTCCATGGCCTTCTGGGTCCCCACCAGCACGTAGGAGGCCGTCCCCATATCGCCCGGGATGAGGACAGGCTGGCCCACGCTGCGGTAAGCTTCGGGGATGGCAGGATGTCCGGGCCCGAAAGCCCTCGTGGCCCCCTTCCTGTGCACCAGAACCTTCACCGTCCTGCCACCAACCACGTGCTCCTCAAGCTTCACGATGTTGTGGGCCACATCGTAGACCTGGCGGAGGGACCAATCCTTGACCTTACCGGCCAGGACCTGCTCAAAGACCTTGCGCACCCGATGGGCCAGGATCTGCCGGTTGGCCCAGGCGTAGTTGGCCGCAGATACCATGGCCCCGAAGTAAGCCTGGCCTTCAGGCGTGTCAAAAGGAGCGCTCACCAGTTCCCTGTCGGGGAGCTTTATCCCGTATTTCCGCACTGCCTCCTGGAAGCTCTCCACGTAATCGGAACAGACCTGGTGGCCCAGCCCTCTGGAGCCAGAGTGGATCCATACGGCCAGCTGTCCCTCAAAGAGTCCGAAGGCTTTGGCCACTTCTTCATCGTAGATTTCATCCACTACGGCCACTTCAATGAAATGGTTCCCCGAGCCGAGGGTCCCGAGCTGATCTTTGCCCCTTTCCTTGGCCCTGCGGCTCACCTTTGAGGGATCGGCCCCGGGCATGGAGCCGCCTTCTTCGGTGTGCTCCAGGTCTTCTTTAGAGCCATAACCCTGCTTCACAGCCCAGGCTGCCCCTTCCCTGAGGACTTTATCCATCTCGGCTTCGCTGAGCCTTATATCTCCGCCTCTCCCCACTCCACTCGGGATGTTGTGGAAGAGAGCCCTCACCAGGGTTTCAAGGTAGGGCTTTACCTCCTCAGCCATTATGTTGGAGACCAGGAGGCGCACCCCGCAGTTTATGTCGTATCCTGTGGCTCCGGGCGAGATTATCCCCGAAGGCCTTTCGGTGGCTATCACCCCACCGATGGGGGGACCATACCCCTCGTGGATATCGGGCATGGCGAGGGTGTAACCCACTACTCCCGGGAGGGTGGTGGTGTTTATGAGCTGCTCTATGGATTTGTCCCTGAAAGCGGCCTCCAGGAGCTCATCATCGGCATAAACCCTGGCCGGAACCCTCATGTCCGGCCTGAATCCTTTAGGGATTTCCCAGACAAAATCCCTCACTTTGCGGAAATCCTTCTTGCTTACCATGCCTTTACCCCTCCTTAAATCCAGCGGCTTTTGCGAGGTAAATTATAACCAGAAATTCTCCTAAAAGCAATAGGTTCAAGAGCACTTTATCAGGACGCCGTAGTAATCTCCGCCGAGGTGGTGCAGGGGTTTTAGTTCTTCAACCTCCAGTTTCCAGACCTTGTCAAAGGCCTCCTCCACGACAGATGCCGCCACCACCTGGCCCACGAAGAAAGTATGGTCCCCTGTGGTGAAGGCATCGGTAAGGACGCATTCTATGTGCCCTATGCACTCTTCCACCAGTGGTACGTCAATCTCCAGGGCATCAACGGGGGTGAGACCGGCTTTGGCGAACTTATCCACGTCCCGGCCAGAATAAGTCCCGCATATCTCCACAGCCTTGAGGAGGGATATCCCGGGTATGTTCAGGGCGAACTGCTCGCTCTTCTTGATGAGGTCGTGGGTGAAGCGGGCCGGGTGGATGGCCACGCCGACCAGCGGAGGTGAGAAGCTCAGGGGGGTAATCCACGAAGCGCTCATAACGTTTTCCCGATCCTTATAGCGGGAGGTCACCAGTACCACCCCGCCAGCGTTTATGAGCCTTAAGGCCTGAGTCGGAGCTATTTCCACCTTCTTCATGGCTCGCTCCCCTCGCCTTTTTCCTTTTCCAGAAGTATCCCCACCTCGTGGAAACCAAGCTTGTGGTAAAAGCCCCGGGCAGCGAAATTATCGGCCTCCGTCACAACTTCCACTTCAACGCATCCTTTCCGGAAGCATTCCTCCAGCACCTGCTCCATGAGGCGGGTCCCTATGCCCTTCCCCCTGGAGCCTTCAGCCACCACGAACTCATCAATGAGCGCCACCGGTCCCCCGTGGGACAGGCTCTCCCGATACCATACGACCGCCAGGCCCTTCGTTTCCCCTCCCTCCTCGGCGATGAAGGCTTCAAAATCAGGGCTTGAAAGGGCCTTATCCCATCGGGGAGCGAACTCCTGGTAAGGCGTAATTTCCAGCCCAACGAAGTCCTGGAGCTGAGAGAGCAACCTCCAGGCCTCCAGAGCGTCTTCCGGGCCTGCTCTTCGGACTTTAAGGTGCGTATTTGAACGGGTGGCGGGCGGCATCTTTCTCGTTCAGGATTTCCTCCAGCACGGGCCGTCCCTCAATGGCCTTGCGGATGGCTGCCCGCATCGCCTTAAAGTTATTGAGCTCAATGCGCTTCTCAATCGCCGCCGAAGGATGCACGAAGGCGTTCACTATCATCACGATCCTGTCCAGGATGGGCTCGGGAAGGGTGCCATCCTGGATCATCCAGTCAATGGCCCTGTTTATCCCTCTGGCGGCGACCTCGTAGATCTGGTGGCGTTGCCGGGCAGTCCGGACGGTTACTGTCGGGACAAGGATGACCATGGGGCGTTCCCTGATGACGGCCAGCTCGTGTCCGGGGCGCTCTTCCCTGAGGGCTCGTTCGGCAGCCTTCCCCACGGGTCCCTCCTTCACCCCCATAACCAGGTCTATGTGCGCTATCTCGTGGAAGGGAGGGCCTGAGAAGCCTTCTCCGATAGCTACAGTGAGGTCAAAAGCCCTCTTCTTGACCTGGTAAGCCACCGGGAAGGAAGTCCTCACTGTCTCATTGCCCAGGTGGTATTCCACTTCCTGCCTGGGTATTTTGCCCAGGGCTTCCAGCTCAAACCGCATTTCTTCCCGGTCCTCCCGGCGGAAAGCATCGCCGGGCATCATGGGGAGACGGGAATCCCCCACCCTGAGGCCCATCATCATTAGTCCTTCTTTTACGGCCTGAGTGGACCCTTGCCTCACCACAATGCGGATTATCTTCTGGATTCTCCTCTGCCATTCCCTGGCGGTATCCAAGTCGCCCGCCTTCACGGCCCTGTAGATCTTTTGCCAGATATCGGGCACGAGGTTGGCCGAGGCCAGGATGGCGCCATCGGCCCCGGCTGCCAGAGCCGCCACCACCGTTTCATCATGCCCGGTGAATATACCGACCTCGCCCCACACTTTCTCAATAAGGGCCATCAGGAAGGGGATATCGCCCGAGGAATCCTTTATGCCTATGACGTTTTCCAGGTCAAGGAGAGAGCCCTCGGCCGTCCACCACTCGTGGTGGGTGCCGGCGCACTGGGGTATGTTGTAAAGGATGATGGGGATCCCGATCCTGTTCACGGCCCGGTAATGGTCGTAAATTTCATTGTAAGTGGGCTTAAGGTAGAAAGGGGTGACCACGAGCGCGGCATCGGCTCCCACATCTTTAGCGAAGCGGGTCAACTCAAGGGTTTCTCTGGTGGAAGGAGCTCCTGTGCCCGCTATGACCGGGACTTTGCCTCCGGCCTCCTCTACCGTTATTTCAATGACCCTCTTCCTTTCCTCAGGCGAGAGGTAAACGAACTCGCCTGTGGTTCCGGCGGCCAGGAAGCCATCCACATGGGGGAGGAGGAAGCGAATGAGTTCCCGGTAAGCCTCTTCGTCCAGGGAGCCGTCCTTCTTGAAAGGCGTGACCAGGGCAGGGATAATGCCCTTGAACCAATCAGGTTTCTTGCCCATAGCAACCTCGCAAGCTTTTAAAGTTAGCCCGGGATATTATAGCACACAGGGGATTAACCACAAAACGCTTCGGACTTTCCCACTTTCCCCCTGCACCCCTGTTTTTTCCTCATAGGGGTGGGGAGCTCCGCCCCTTCCCGGGGGATGCAAGGGGTTTCCCCCCAGAAAGGGGGCGGAGGGGGCAGAATCCCCTCCCCGGCAGGTCTGGGGGTGTCCCCCAAATGTGGGGGTGCAGGGGGCAAGGCCCC
>DAOUBN010000140.1:0-3094 GCA_034432815.1 Anaerolineae bacterium
TAGCAGGGAAAATTTCCACGCGGGGTGCGCCGGAGCTTGTCCTCTCACCCCGGCGCGCCCCAGTTCATCCATCACCGGTTCCGCAGGATAAGGGGCAGGAATACCTGGCGCGGATTGATGAAAACCACAGCCCTCAACCCAAATGGAGCATGCCGGCCATCATCCACCTGAGCCACGTTGAGGATGGCAACTGTTTCAGTGGATGAAAGCGGTGGGCTGACTTCTGCGCTGAAGCGGACTGTGGCCGAAGCACCTGCCGATAGAGCCCCAGTCCAGGTGATTACGCCGCCCGCCTCGCCATAAGTCCCTGTGCTGGCCCAGAGAGAGCCGACCTGATAGGTCAAGGAAATGGGCAGGGTATCGGTAACCAGCACGCGGTGGGCATCGCCACTTCCGCAGTTGGAGAGGGTAAGAGTATAAGTGATGAGCTGGCCGGGAATGACCTGCACAGTGCTGGCCTGCTTGGTGGAGCAGGAAAGGTCGGGCAGAAAAGCCAGCTTGGCCACAAAGGCGTCATAGTAACCGCCATTGTGGGTCGTGTCATAGGCATCTTCAGTGGTTGGGAAATCAGAGGACCAGGTCATGCCCGTGACATAGGCGTTGTCGTCTCCGTCTACAACGATGTCACTACCCCAATCGGGATACAAGCCACCCAAGAAGGTGGCGCAGAGAAGGTTGCTCCCTGAAGGACTTAATTTGGCCACAAAGGCGTCACCTCTGCCGTTGTAAGAGGTATCATGAGCATCTGTGGTGACCGGGAAGTCGGATGAGCGGGTCCAACCCGTGACATAGGCGTTGCCGCTCCTATCCACAGCAATGCCACTGCCCCAATCCTCATTTGATCCGCCCAGGAAGGTGGCATAGACCAAGCCACTCCCCGAGGGGTTCAACTTGGCCACGAAGGCATCGTCGCCACCGTTGTAATCTCTGTCGAAGGTATCAGGCGTAGTGGGGAACTCAGAGGAACTGGTCCTGCCCGTGACATAAACATTGCCGTTGCCATCAACGGCAATGTCGTCTCCCCAGTCATCACCCGAGCCGCCCAAGAAAGTGGCATAGACCAGGTCACTACCAGAGGGGTTCAACTTAATTACGAAGGCGTCACTGGAGCCGTTGTAGGTCATGCTATAAGTGTCCTCGGTGACCAGGAAGTTGGAAGAGGAGGTTCCGCCCGTGACATAGGCGTTGCCGCTATCATCCACGGCAATGCCATCGCCCCAGTCCTCACTCGAACCTCCCAAGAATGTAGCGTAAAGAAGGCCGCTTCCCGAGGTGTTCAACTTGGCCACAAAAGCGTCATAGCATGTGTAAGTATATGGCGCTGTTCCACATGTTCCACCGCCATATGCGGTATCATAGGCACCATCAGTAGCCGGAAAGTCGGAAGAACGGGTCTCACCTGTGACGTAAACGTTGCCGTTCCTATCCAAGGCAATATCAAAGCCCCAATCAGCATCCGACCCGCCCAAGAAAGTGGCATAGACTAGACCGCTCCCAGAGGGATTTAGCTTGACCACAAAGGCGTCACCGGAGCCACTATAGGTCATGCTGTAAGCGCCTTCGGTGACCGGGAAATCAGATGACCAGGTCCGGCCTATAACATAGGCATTGCCGCCTCCGTCCACGGCGATGCCATAGCCCATGTCCCAATCCGAGCCGCCTAAGAAGGTGGCGTAGACCAGACCGCCACCCAAGGGATTCAACTTAGCCACAAAGACATCACCAAAGCCGTTGTAAAAGATGTCATGGGCACCTGGGGTGACTGGGAAATTGGGGGATTCAGTATTGCCTACAATGTAAGCATTGCCGCTCCCGTCCACAGCAATGCTAAGGCCCTCGTCACCACCTGAACCACCCAAGAAGGTTGCATAGAGAAGTTCAGAGATGCCGGCTGTCTGAACCAGAGCGCTGGGGAGCATAGGAGCTGGTGCAAAAGGCGACAGAACTTCAAAAGTCTTAACGCCTGCGCGCTCCACGCCAGCCGATTTCACATTCAGGCCTTCAACGGCCAGAAGAGGCAGGGTGAATTCGCCCAGAGCCGTTTCCAGGCGCAGGCTGTCCCCCTCCACCTTCACCTCTTCCGCCCCCTCAACCCGAAGGCGCACAACCCTGAGGTCGGCCCCGGGACGGACCACAAGGCGAGGAACAACCCGCCCTCCCTCCCCGGCCAGCTCCAGGTCAATGCCAGGATAAAGGTCCACGTAGCGCACCCCGCCGTAAACCGGCACATTGGTGCGCCATTTTGCTGGGTCGTTGCCGATGAAGTAGTTCACTGAAGTTTCCAGCCGGCCGAAGGGCTCAATGCGGGGGTGAGGGTTAGCGCCGGGGAAGGAGAGTTTGACGGCGACGGCCCGGGCCTCACCTCTTTCCTCTGGCCCCTTTAACCTTTCCGCTGCGGAGAAGGGAGAGTGATGTCCGCCTTCGGGCGGACGGGGTGAAGGACGAGGTTCCAGCACTGTAACCCAGATGCTACCGTCTCTGGCCAGCCAGATGGTCCTGTCGCCGCCCCACACCTGGAAGAGGGTTCGCTCATCCCACTGGCCGGCGTTCTGGATGAACATTACTGGATTATTCCCTGATGCTTTCGCAACCCGGACTTTATATCCCGGAGAAGGTGTTTTCCCGGCGGAAACCGGAGCCAGAAGAAGCGAAAGGAAAGCGATCGCCATCAGACCAAAGATTTTACCCTTTCCCATTTCCCCCCCTTCTCTGCCAGCTCCCAGAGCGAAGGGGCAATAAAAATTCACACACTCAGACCAGGGTTAGAGGAGAAAACTGCCCCTATCACTACCTCCAGAGCCGAGCAAAACCCTCTTTTTATGGTTTGAACCTGACCGAAAGGGGTCGCAGGAAATTTATACCATACTTTTACGCATCCGGGCAAGGGATGAGGTAAACAAGGGGGGCAGAGCCCCCTGACGGGGAAATGAGGGGTATTAGCCCGCCCTCGTTTGCTTGGGGTTCGCCCGCGTTCAGGGCCCCACTCGTGGCCGGGTTTCAGGAGAAGGCAACTCGCCCCCAATTTTGTTTTTGTGGGGGGACACCTCCCACTTCCCCCCGTCCTGCTCGCGTTGGGCGCGGGGCGTCCCACCGG
>DAOUBN010000141.1:0-8485 GCA_034432815.1 Anaerolineae bacterium
CCTTGCGGCTGCCGCCCTTATCTGGGCCGGATCACCCGGCCTCGGGATCCAGGGAGGCCTTATGCCGTCCCCGAAGGTGCGGGGTATGAGGTGGAGGTGGAAGTGGAAGACGCTCTGGAAGGCGGCGGGCTCGTTGGCGTTGAGGATGTTGAGGCCGTCGGCTCCCATCGCCTCCCGGATGACCGGTGCGAGCTTCACCGCCACTTTCATAAGGTGCGCGGCGATTTCCTCGTCCAGGTCAAAGATGTTGCGGAAGTGGGCTTTGGGGATGAGGAGGGTGTGGCCGGGAGCGGCCGGGTTTATGTCCATGAAAGCCATCGCCTTATCATCCTCGTATACAACTTCGGCGGGGGCTTCCCTCCTGGCGATCCGGCAGAACACGCAGTCCATCATTCCCCCTCCAGGATCAGTTTTACCCCGGGCAGACTGAAGCTATCGCCTCCCCCTGCCAGCGGGAGCCTCGGGCCATGAGGCGGCAGGTAGAAGCCAAGGCGAAAATAGTAAACCCCGGGCGGAAGCCCTTCGGGAACTATCAGGGTATGGGGGTCGGTTATGTATTCCCCAGGGACCCAAGAAGTGGTGGGGTTATGGCCTCCGGCAGGGGGAGAATCTCCGAAGGCCACTTCTTTCCCGCTCTCGTCCACAAGGTGGACGAACACGAAGCAGGATTTGTCCGTGGTTCCGATGGAGCGCCAGTAGAGGGTGAGGCGGATTTCCCACCCCCCTTTCACTTTCAGGATCCCTCCTTCGGGGGTGAGCCTCCTCCTGTCAGGGGAGAAGGCTTCAAGGTCGTATCCTTCCAGTTCGGCCAGGGAGCCGAAGGTGGCTTCGGCTCTGAAGGCAGGGGATGGCCTTTCAAAGTTGTGGCTTCTGGCCCTCACCTTTATTTTGGCTATGAGCGCCTGATCGTCACCCCCGGATACAGGCAGGCGGGAGCCATCCGCAGGGTTATACATTCCGACCACGAGGTTGTAAGTTCCGGGCCTGAGGGTTGACGGGACCACCATCTCGTGTATGTCCCGGACCAGAAGCCCCCTGCTCCAGCGGGAAGTTGGGCAGAGGGGTGGGGATTCGGTGCCGGCCAGCATCTGCCTCCTATCGTCCTGAAGCTGGACGAAAACCACGTAATCGGTGGTTATATCCTCCAGGGATTGCCAGAAAAGGGAAAGGGAGAGGACGTCGCCGGTGAGGGGGGAGCGGGAGCTGAGGGAGTAGCCCAGGAGGCGGATTTTCCCCCCAAGCTCTTTTCCCGAAGAGGCAGCCATGCTCAGCTTTTCCCGTGGAACTGGAGAGGAAGGCGGTCTGATGAGGACAGGGCCGAGGGGAAGCTCTGGCTCGGGTTCCGGGGGGAGGCCGTCAAAGGCGTCCAGCAGCCTCCCGGTGGAGGGTTCGTAAACCTTCAGGCGGATTTCGTATCGGCCGGGCGGGGTGCCGGCCGGGATGAAGAGGGCCAGGCGGTCCGAAATGCCCAGGGGGAAATCCTGCTGCGCCCAGGTCCGGCCCAGGGAATCGCTCAGGCGTAGCTGGATTTTGTAACTGGCCTCCGGTTTCCGGCCCCAGCGGAGGGCAACCCTCACGGCTCCAGGGCCGGGCTCCGCCTCCCTGTCCACAAGGGCCAGGCCTGCAAGCTCCAGCTCCTGGCCAAAACGAGCAGACGCAGGCTGGAGGGCGAAATCCGTGGGAGGGGCGAAGAGCAGGAGCCTGGTGGTGCCGAACCACTTGTTCACCCCCACAAAGGCCCTCTCCAGGGCATAGCTTTCCACTTTGTTTTCAAGGATCGCCCCCTTCGCCTGATAGGCCGGGAACCAGACTTTCCTCCTTTCTCTCCAGAAGCCTTCCAGCTGGCTTCTCACCTCCTCCCCCCACTCGGGCGAGGCGACCATCACCGGCTCCGGGCAGAGTTCGGGACAGTAGCTCCGGAAGTAGCCCACCTGCCATGGGTAAACGCAGAGGAGAACGTCACCGGGAGAAGAGAGCTCGCTCACCATCCTGGCCAGCGGCCGGTAATCCTCCTGGGGGTAGCGGGGGACCAGGCAGAAGGTCAGGAGGGATGCGGCCATGAGGGTGATGGTGATGCTCAGGGAGAGCCTGGGTCTGAAAGAAAGCAAGCCGGCGGCCAGGAGAAGGAGGTAAGGGGGGAGGCAGATGAGGAGGATGCGCTCAAAGTAGATCGGATGGAAAGGGTAAAAGAGGTTGATGGCAAATCCTCCCAGAAGGGGGATGAGAAGGTAAGAGAGCAAGGTGAAGAGGGCCTGGCGCTCTTTCCTGAGGGCCCATGCCCCTACCAGCGCAAGGGCTGAAATGACGGCGCCGCCGCCCCAGAAGAGGCAATCCATCCTTGCAGGCATGTGTCCCATCCCAAAGGCCGCCATGTGCCGGGCCAGGAAATAGTGGAGGGGCAGGGGGAGGTATTGCTCCACCGCCTTCTTGCCCTCCACATAGTTGAGGAGCCTCCCACCGGCGTAGATGAGCCAGGGCATGTAGAGGAGGAAGGAAGTGAAGAACCCCACCGCCGCCCATAGCCGGGCCCGACCTTTCGGCCGGAGGAGGAAGAGAAGGGCTCCGTGGGCGAGGAGGAGCAGGGCCGCGTAATACTGGGTGTAGAGGGCCAGGGCGGCCAGGAGGATGTAAAGGGGGATCAGGGCGAGCTTTCCCCTCAGAATCTTCACCAGCACGACAGTAGCCCCGAGCCCAAGCAGGGTCACGAGGCCATACATCCGGACTTCCTGGGAGTAATACACGTGGAATGGGGAAAAAGCTAAGAGCAGCGCGGCGATAAGCGCCGTCACTTCGCCCGCTAAAAGCCGGGAGAAGCAGTAGAAGATCGGGATTGTGAGGGTGCCGATCGCTACCGAGAGGAGCCTGAGGGCCACCGGCGAAGGGCCAGCCACAGCTATCCATCCGTGGAGGAGGGCGTAGTAGAAGGGGGGATGGATGTCAAGGGAAGTGGCTTCCGCCATCTCCGGCAGGTTCATGGAGGCAAAGTAAACGCTGTAGCCTTCATCCCACCAGAGGGGCTGGAAATTGAGCCTCAGGGTTCTCAGGGCGAAGGCCAGAAGCATTATGAGGACAAGAAGCCACTTCCCTCTCAATCCCATCAGACCTCCGGCTAAAGGATGATAGAACAAAATCGGGAATTGCGCAAAGCAGAGGGGGTGCCCTCTCCACCCCGTGAAGAAAAAGGGGGTGCAGGGGGACTTCGTCCCCCTGACGGGGGGAAGTGGGGGGTGTCCCCCCACCAGAAACAAAAGTGGGGGCGAGTTGGCATCTCCTGAAACCCGCCCACGAGTGGGACCCTGAAGCCAGGCTCGGCCGCAGGGAACGGGGGTGGGGGATTTGTTTTTCTGGGGCACACCCCCCAGTTCACTTGCCCCCCGAATTTTCCCGCCTTGTTGTAACCAGATTGTGACCTTTTTTTGACCTTCCTGTAAAATTCGCCCCCTATACTTTCTTTGTAAACCTCAATCCGGGGGAGGAAAATGCAATACGAGGACCTTATCCTTACCTGTGAAGATTGTGGCGGGCGTTTCCTCTTCAGCAAGGAGGAGCAGAAATATTACGCCAGAAAAGGGCTCAAACATGTCCCCAAGAGATGCCCTTCCTGCCGGGCCCGCAGGAAATGGGAGAGATTCAACAGCCGCTGGACGGAGGTAATCTGCGAGCTGTGCGGGGCCGAAACCAGGGTGCCCTTCAGGCCCAGAGGGGTGAGGCCAGTTTACTGTTACGATTGCTTCAAGAAGCTCCAGGGATCGCCCTGAGGAGTTCTTCTGGCCCAATAAGGATGTAAGGGAAAAACAGGAAATCCCAGGGTTTCAGTTCGCTCAGACGAGAAGCAAGGCGAGAGTAAATCCTACCCCGGATTGCAGGATCGCATCCAGGCGCTTTCAAGCCTTCCCCCATAAGCTCCTCTGACTCCAGGTCCCTGAAGCCAGAGAAGTTGAAGGCTCCCCCTGTAGAAAACAGGGGAGTTGGGTCGGGGTCAGGGCCGAGGGGCAGAGAGAAGACGGCCACCTGAAAGTAACCCCTGAAGAGAGCCTCCAGGAAGTTCCCCCATTCCATCACATTAAGCTCTGCGTCAACGCCAATCGCCCTGTAATACCTGACCACTCTCAGGGCTATTTCTTCCCTCACCCTGCTTTCTCCGTTGGCCAGGACCCTCAGCCTGAGGGGTTGACCGTTCTTCTCCAGAAATCCGTCTCCGTCTTCGTCAACCCAGCCTTTTTCCCTGAGCATCGCCGCGGCTCTGGCGGGGTTGAAAGGGGGCAGGGGCGGCTCTTCCGGAAGGTAGCCAGGGAGGAAGGGGCCCGTGGCCAGAATGCCCTCCCCGCCGAGCACTTCCCTGAGAAGCTCTTCCCTCGGAACAGCCATGGTCAGGGCCTTCCGCACCTCCGCATCCTCAAGAGCCGGATCCCTCAGGTTGAACGTCAGGAAGTAGAGTTCGGGGGATAGAAGCCTCTCCGCTTTCAGGTCTTCCGGCAGCGCAACCTCCCCGGGCTTCAGGATGAAAGCCCCGATTTTGCCCTCCCTGTAAGCTTCAAGGATTTCCCTGCTGGAACTGAAACGGCGGAAGCGTATCCTCTGGAAAGGCAGGGTTTGCCCTCCAGACCTTTCCAGAACAATCTCATCCTCTCCCCAGCGGACTATGGTGAAGGGCCCGGTCCCTTCCAATTTTTCCGGGGAAGGCAGGGATGGGAACGAAGGGGGGCGCGTCAGCTTGAGGAGGCCCAATTCCGTGATCAGGGAACAATTTGGCTCCCTGAGGGCGACGGTGAAGGTCCGCTCATCGTGCACTTTCACGCTTTCCAGCAGGGCCGATCGGGAACTCAAGGGGCCGCGGCGCTCCGGGCTGAAGGCAAGTTCCAGGAAAGTGGCAGCATCGCGGGCAGTGAGGGGGTCTCCCGAATGCCAGGAGGCCTTTGCGTTCAGGGTGAAAGTTATTGCAGTGGCTTCGGGGGAGATCTCAAAGCTGGCAAGCCCGGGCCTCAGGTTCCAGTCCGGCGAAAGAGAGAGGAGGCTTTCAAAGGCCAGGTCCAGGGGCGAGAAAGCTTCGGGGGCCTTGGGGAGCCAGAGCCATGCAGGATCTGGCTCTCCGGAAAAGCCAACGGTAAGCTCTTTCAGGGTTAAAGGGGCAGAGATCGCTGCAGCCCCGGTGGGGGCGGCCAGGGTCTTCAAGGGGGGTTCCGGGCGGCAGGAGATCAGAAGGATGGCGGTTAAAGCCGCCAGAACTCTCTTCATGCTATTCCCTCGTTCCCACCAGGAAGACGGCCCGCCATGGCTTGTAGCGGCTGAAGAAAATGTCCTTCCGGATAATTTTATCCCCTTCCCAGACGGTGCGCCTTATCTCTACATCAACCCCGTCCACAGGCCATTCCACCTGCTTCACAACCCCTTTAGGAAGGGTTGGGTCGGGACGGTATTCCGGGGGGCCGTGGGGGACGATGCTGGAAGTGAAAGGGCCTTCCATCTCCACCCTCCGCCCGGTTGGAGTGCTGTAGAACTTGAAAGCAATGGTCCCCTCTTCCTCGTCCACTTCGCTTTCTATCAGGAGGTAGTAGGGGGTGTCGTTGCGGAACTTAAAATCCACCCAGGGCAGGTATACGGTGGCATCCATCCCTAAGGGGGGCTCATACCAGCGGACCCTGAAAGCGTGAGGGTGGCGCTCAACGATTTCGTATCCGCCCCAGAAGGCGGCCCTGAAGAGGGTGGAGGAAACCTGGCATATCCCTCCGCCCACGTCCGGGACGGTCGCCTCGCCCCAGATGATCAGGGATTCTTCGTAGCCTTCGGCGGCGGTCACGGGACCGAGGTATTTGCCGAAGGAGAAGATTTCCCCTGGAGGGATCACTATCCCGTGGAAGCGGGAAGCGGCCACTTTTATGTTCTGAACCCTGCCGGGGGATGAACCCTTGAATTTAGTGGTTCCGACGGCTACCAGTTCCCTTATCCCCAGCCTGGGGGCGTCCTCGGTGGAAACGGCGGGCTTCAGGATTTCAACAGGAAGCTCCACTTCCTTCCGGCCCTGGAGGAGGGCCTCGCGGATGGCCCAGGCTGCTTCTTCAACTTTGAGGCGGTATCCGTCCTGGCTGTAGATGAGGGGGGCGAGCTTTCCGGTGGCGGGGTCAAAATCAAAGCGGGCATCCCTCGGCTCCCGGTCTATTGAGGCCGACAGTTCCCTGAGGAAAGCATCCACTGCCTCCAGGTCCACATCAACTTCAATCCTCGTGCGGCCTGCGCCGGCGGGGATCTGGCGGAACCTGAGCCAGGAGGCGAGGGTGGCCGGGTCAACCCCCCAGGCCCTGTCCGTGAAGCGCAGGATGAGAGGAGATCGCAGGATTTCCTCAGCCCTGGCCCGAGCGGAGGAGGTTTCAGCCACGGAAGCTGGAAGAACTTTCGCCACCACCTCCACCTCGCCGGCCTGCATGGAAGCGAGCTTCTCCTCAATCTTCCTCAGGGTGGCCTCCACATCCACTTCAAGGCCGTCCTGCGGGGCAACCTCAAGGACCGAGAGGTCCGGCCCTATCCTCAGGTTGCCGTCCCTTGAGGGGCGGTTGAGCTCGGAGGCGATCCGGTTGATCAGGGCGAGGGCCCTGCCCCGGTCAATTCTCACCACGGGCAGGAGGTTAACCCCCCTGAGCAGCGCAGAGGCCTGAGTTCTGAGCTTTTCCGCAAGGCTTCCTTCCCTCCCAACCCTGTAAGCCAGGAGGGAAGTGGCTCTGGCGTCAATGGCCGCCCCGGCTTCCCCTGCCGAGAGTTCCCAGCGTTTATCCCCGAAAACCAGGAAAAGATCGGAACCCCGGTATCCGGAGAATTCCCTTTCCAGCAGGAGTTCGGCCTCGGAGGGCGAGAGGCCGCCGAGATCAAGGCTCAAGACCCTGACCCCCGGGTAAATCCGGCCTATGAAGGCGTTCTGGTAGAAGAGGAAAGCCGGGATCAGGAGGATTGTGATGCAAAGGAGGATGTAGAGGAGCAGGGCTACCGCCCTCATCCTTCTTCTCTCCCTGGCGCCAGTTCGGCCAGGAGGTCCCGCACTTCTTCGTCCGATGTCTGCTCAAAGTTGAGGTAAAAGGCCCCCACGGCCCAGAAAGGGGAAGGGGTGTGCAGGCAGACGACCCTGTCGGCTTCCCTGCGCAGTTTTTCCAGGGTATCGGGCGGGGCGACGGGGACGGCCAGGATGGTCTGGGATGGGCTGGAGGCCCTTATTGCCCTCAGGGAGGCGATGGTGGTTGCTCCCGTGGCCACCCCATCGTCCACGAGGATCACGATTTTTCCCTGGAGGGAATAACCCTCGCGGCCGCCGCGGTAGGTTTGAAGGCGCTTGCGGATCTCTTCCTTCTGGCGTTCTATTTCTTTCTCAACGTATTGCCTGGGCACTCCCATGAAGTTTATGCTGAATTCGTCCAGGACCACCGTTCCGTCGCTGGCCACGGCTCCGATGGCCAGTTCGGGGTTGCCTGGCGCGCCTATCTTGCGGGCTATGAAGACATCAAGGGGCAGGCCGAGGGCCTTCGCCACTTCGTAAGCGACCACAACCCCTCCCCTGGGTATCCCGAGGACAATGGCGTTGGGGTTGCCTTTGAGGTCCATCAGTTTCTGGGCCAGGAGCTTCCCAGCCTCATGCCGGTCGCGGAAGAGCATTTTACCCCCTTTCCCTGGACCTGGCCCTTGCCAGGCTTATGGCTTTTTCCACCGCCTCTTCCGGGGTTTCGGCTTCCACTATGTCTTCAATTTTCCTTCCTTCCCGGAAAAGTTCCCAGGTTTTCAGGCCAACGACCGGGATTCCGAACTTGAGGGCGTAGGCTATTTCCGAGAGGGTTCCGTATTCCCCGTTAACGGCCACGACGGCCTGGGCCGAACGGACCACTATCACATTTCTGGCTTCTCCCATCCCGGTAACGATGGGTATATCCACATAGGGGTTGGCATCGGAGGGGTTCGTGCCTGGAAGGATTCCGACGGTCAGACCTCCATGGGATTTGGCGCCCCGGCAGGCTGCTTCCATTACTCCTCCGAGCCCGCCACAGATGAGGATAGCTCCGCGCCTTGCTATTTCCCTGCCCACCTCCTCGGCCAGGGCGGCCGTCTGGGGATCGCACACGGCTCCGCCTATAACCGCTATCCTGAGCATGGTGGCCTCCCCCTTCATTTTTACCATACCGGGCGCATTTGATACAAATTTTTATAGGGGTTGTGAGGGGGTTTCGCCCTCATGCCCCCGTTACCTGCGGCCAAGCCTGGCTTCGGGCTCCCATTTGTGGGCGGGTTTCAGGGGCTGGCAACTCGCCTCCGATTTTGTTTTCGTAGGGGGACACCCCCCACTTCCCCCGTCAGGGGGACTCCGTCCCCCTGCACCCCCTGTTTTTCCTCTCATGGGGGTGGAGGGGGCGGAGCCCCCTCCCGGGGGGTCTGGGGGGTGTCCCCCCAGGAAAAACCAATTAAAGGGGCGAGAAGGTAACTCCTGCAACCCGGCCACGAGGGGGACCCTGAA
>DAOUBN010000142.1:0-10172 GCA_034432815.1 Anaerolineae bacterium
CCTGCACCCCCTGTTTTCCCTCTTTCATGGGGGTGGAGGGGGCAGGGCCCCCTCCCGAGGGGCCTGGGGGGTGCCCCCAAGAGGGGGTGCAGGGGGGCGAAGCCCCCATGCCGGGGGGTTGCGGGGGGTGTCCCCCTGCCCTTTCCTTCCTTTTCCCAAAGGGGCGAAAAGGCAACTCCTGCAACCCGGCCACGAGGGGGACCCTTAACCCCAGTTAACCCTGAGCCAGCGAGGGTGGGGAATTCCACTTTTGGTGAAAGCAGGAAAGCATGGTAAAATGAATTTACAGGTGAAACCGGAGGCGCCTGATGGCCAAGAAGCCGGAATTTTTCAGGAAGATGCTGGAAGAGGAGCGGGAAAAACTGCTCAGAGAGCTGGAAGCTCTCAGGACGCAGAAGGTTTCCGGGGCCGTCAGCCACAGCAACCACATGGCCGATGTCGCCACCGATGCTTTTGACCAGGCCCGGGGTCAGTCCCTGGAGAGGCGCCTGGAGAAGCTCCTTCAGGAAGTGGAGTATGCTCTTTCCAAGTTTGACAAAGGGACTTACGGGATATGCGAGGACTGCGGCCAGCCAATTGAGGAGACGCGCCTGGAAACCCTCCCGCAGGCCCAATACTGCCTTGAGTGCCAGTATCGCCGGGAGCTGAATCTCAGGAGGGGCTGATGGCGGCATCCCGCCGCTGGATTACGCCCGCAACCGCTCTGGTGGTTCTGGGGCTTGACCAGCTCTCAAAGAGCCTTGTCAGATCCCGCATACCCCTGGGAGCCTCCTGGGCTCCCTTTAAGGGGGTAGAACGGTTCTTCTCTTTCACCCACGTTACCAACCGCGGGATAGCCTTCGGCCTCCTGCCCGAGTGGGGCGACTATTTCCTCTACGTCGGGATCATCGTGGTGTTCCTCCTTCTCCTCTACCACTACCGATTGAAGGAGACTTCGCCGTTCCTCTATTTTTGCTTCGGGATGCAGATAGGCGGGGCGCTGGGCAACCTCATGGATCGGATCCGCTACGGCTGCGTGACGGATTTCCTGGATTTCAAGTTCTGGCCCGTCTTCAACGTGGCCGATAGCTCCATAACGGTCGGGACCCTTCTGCTGCTGCTATATTTCCTCCGCGAAAGGGGATGAAACAGAAAGGAGGCGGGGATGAAGGTTACGGCAAGGGTTTACGCAACCCTGAAACGCTACATTCCCGAAGAGCAGGCCAACAGCGACATGGAGCTTGAACTCCCTGCAGGAACCACGGTGGGGGAATTGATTGAAAACTACCTCAGGATCCCACCCGAAGCCGTCAAGGTGGTCTTTGTGAACGGGAAGCATGCCGAAATGGACCAGGTCCTGAATGAGGGCGACAGGGTGGGGGTTTTCCCACCTGTGGCCGGGGGATAAAGAACTCAGGCGCGCCGGGTCCGGGCAAAGTAGAGGATGCGGAGGAGGACCGTGAGGTGGGTGAGGGAAGCCAGCGCTATAAGAACCTCAAGCCCGGCCCTGAGAACTCCCCCGATCATAACGAGGAGCAGCCTCATATCCCGGCTCGCGAGCATTGAGAAAAAGGGGATATCATCCCTGGCATTGAGGGTGGCCTCAGCCCTCGCCCAGGAATAGCTCACCATTAAGCTTCCCAGAAGGGCTGCAATCCCTGCCATCCATGCGGTTGAGCCGCTGTTACGGGCAACCCAGAAAGTCATCCCCAGAATTATGGCCGCATCGGCGTAGCGATCCAGCACCGCATCAAAGAAGGCTCCAAAAGAAGATGTCATCCCTTTGAGCCTGGCCAGATCCCCATCAACCCCATCCGCCACCGAAGCCACCTGAGCCAGGACCCCTCCCAGGAGAGGGTATCCCATCAGGAAAGCGACCCCTGAGCCAATGCCCACGAGAAAGCTTAAGAAGCTTATAGAGTTTGGGGTGAGAGGTGTTGAGGCGAGAAGGCGAGCCAGCGGCCTTGAGAATTTCCGGTTCAAATGTCGGGAAATGAGCCCTTCGGGCATTTTGGACCTCCCTGGAAAGCTTTATCTCCGCCCAGCTCAGATCCTCAAGGGTGTCCACATCCAGCCAGAAGCAGCCGGTGACGTTACAGGCTCTGAGTCCGGAGCCGGATTTTATGAGGTAATTCAGAGCATCACTGAGCTCGCAATCCCCCTTTTCGGTCAGGACTTGCTTTATGGCCGGGAAGATTTCTTCGGTAAGGATGAAGAGGCCGGTGTCAACGGCGTTGAATCTCTTGAGATCCTTCCCCACAGCTTTTATGTTTCCGTTGCCATCCACCAGCACTTTCGTGGCCTCTTCCACGATCCACGGTTCAGGGTTGTAATCCACGGCCAGGAAGTTTTCACCGGGGCGGCTCTGCCGGATTGCTTCTTTTATCAGTTCTGGACTGAAGAGGTGGTCGGCCATGGCCAGGATGAAGGGGTAGCTCCGGATGTGCCTGTGCCCGGCCAAGAGGGAGAGGGCGTTCCCCTTTTCGTATTCGGGGTTGTGGGCCAGCACGATCCTGGCCCTGTAAGGGGCTTCCCTGGCAATGTATTCGCTTATCCTCCAGGCCTTGTAGCCGGTCACAATCACTATATCCCTGACCCCCGCCTTTTCCAGGGCTTCAACAGTGTAATCCAGCATTGGCCTGCCCCGGACTTTGACCAGGGGTTTGGGGTGGAAGAAAGTGATGGGGGCCAGACGGCCGCCATCCCCTGCTGCCAGGATCACTGCCTGCATCTCATCCCTCCCGTGCAAAAATAGGGAATAGCAAAAGAAAGTCCTCGCTGGTTCTGCGCTTACAGGGAGGGACAAAACCACAGAGAAACAGGGAGGCTGTCCCTCTTCCTACGCCTACGGGGTTAGCTGTCGGGTTCGGGTCGGAAGAGTGACCCTACCTGCTTGCGCAGGATTCACCCCAATCCCTCCTTCTCTGGAGGGAGAGAACTGGGTCCCCCGCTTCCCTCCTCGGGAATTCGGCGTGCAAGATTATTTTACAGGAAAGGCGGCCGAACCGCAAGCCAGGGTTTTTCAACTCCTGGAGGTCTGGGGTGTCCTCCGCCCTTTCCCCAAAGGGGGCGAGTGGTGAACTCCTGCAACCCGGCCACGAGGGGGACCCGGGGCAAACGGGGGTGGGGAAAGGGGGTCCCATCCCCCTGCGCTCCCATTTAAGTTGCTCTTTTGGCGGAGAATTGAAAAGCCCTGTTTTGGCTCCGGACTTGAATCCTGTATAATTTCCACGGAAGAGCTTCAGGAGGGACGGGGTGGTCTACCCTGAGGTGATGGTCAGGGAAGAGGACGAGGAAGTTCTGAGGAAAGTCATAGCCGGCCTGAACTTCATAGCCGACCTCACAAAGGCCGATGCTTTTGTCTATTACCCTGTCCCGGCTAAGGATGCAGTGGTGATCCTGGCTCACGCAAAGCCCCGCTCCATTTCCCCTCTCTACCAAGATGATCTTAAAGGCCGCTACGTGTACAGGGCCGAAAGGCCCCTGGTCTTCCGGGCCATAAGGCGCCCGGGCTACTGGAGAACCCAGGAGGTCCTTCTGGGGAGCGACGCGCCGGTGGTGGAGGAGACTTTCTCCATCATTGAGAGCACAGGGAGGATCGCTGGAGCGCTCAGCTTTGAATCCAACCTGCTGGAATACGAGAGGCGACGCCGCCGCAGCCAGGTATTCCAGATCGCCCTCCATTACCTCCACCAGATGGCGCGCCGTGGCCTCCTGGAAAGGACACGGTCCTTTTACCCCGTGACTGAGCAGGATGGCATAATCGTGGTGGACGACCAGAGAGTTATCCGTTACATAAGCGGGGTGGCGGCCAACCTATACCGCAAGATCGGCATCCTCCGGGACCTGAGGGATGCTTCCATCTCCCGCCTGCCCGAATCCGACCGCCGGATGCTTGAGGTTGCCCTGAGGGAAAGGGAGTTCCGCCAGGAAGAGGAAAAGCTGGACGGGAACATGGTCTGGATAAAGCGGGCTCTGCCCATCTTCGAGCCCCCTTCTCGCCTCAGGGAGCTCTTCATCCCCATCCTGGGCGATCCCCCGATGGCTTTGGCCGGGGCCATGCTCATCATCCACGATGCCACCGAAGAGCGGCGCAAGGAGCAGGAGCTCAGGGTCAAGACGGCCATAATCAAAGAGATACATCACCGCATCAAGAACAACCTCCAGACGGTAGCCGCCCTCCTTCGCCTTCAGGCCCGCCGCATATCCAGCGAGGAGGCAAGGGCTGCCCTGAACGAGAGCATTAACCGGATCCTGAGCATAGCCATAATCCACGAGTTCCTCTCGGAGCACGACTCCGGCCTCATAAACCTGAGGGACCTCTGCCGTAAGATAATGGAACAGGCAAGGGAGGGGATGCTGACCCCGGAGAAGCGCATTTCCATGGAGCTCCAGGGTCCCGAGATTCTGCTCCCCTCGGAGCAGGCCACTGCCTGCGCTCTCATCGTGAACGAGCTCATCCAGAATGCTCTTGAACACGGCTACAGGGACCGCACCGCCGGCCACATAGCGGTCAGGATTGAAGACCTGGGGAATTCGGTGAGGATCATTGTGCATGACGATGGGAGGGGGCTCCCCCCCGGCTTTGACCCCTTCCAGTCCGAAAGCCTCGGGCTTAGGATTGTGAAGACGCTGGCGGAGGAAGAGCTCCACGGGAGCTTCAGCCTGGAGGGGGCTGATGGCAGAGGAGCTATCGCCACCGTGACCTTCCCCAAAGTGCTGAACCTGTAACTTACCTCATAAGGCGCCTCAGGAGCTCCATCTTCCCCTCATGAACGGTGCGCCAGTCGTCCAGCAGGATGCCGCCGGTGTCGCCCGAGTTCGGGTTGAGGGCCCAGTAAAAGAAGATGCGGATGCCTTTAGCCATCAGGTAATCCACGAAGGCATCCTGCCAGACCTGATCCTGCCCTTCGTATCGCCCGCCGAATTCGCCAATGCCCAGGGGGAAAAGGTCCTTCAGCCGGCCGAAGTGGGTTTCCCAGATCCGGGGCATGTTGGAGGGGAAATCGGGTTCGCCGAAGTAGTGCTGCCAGGCGACGCTCGGTCCGTAAACGTGAGGGAGGTAGAGGATGCGGCCGAAGAGGGAGAGGTTAACCTGCGGAGGGGCAGGGGTTCCGTCTCCTCCTCCCATCACGATGGGCAGGTAAAGGCTCCATTCTCGCACCAGGGGGCTGGTGTAAGCTTCCGTCAGGTTTTCCCCCCAGAAAGCGGGCCAGCCGCCGTTATCGGAGGCATTCCCCACCCCTTCTACCGCTACGAGGATGAAGGGGTTGGCTTCAAGGACGGCGGTGGCTCCTTCCAGAGCGAGGGCCTTCCATTCATCCCAGGTCAGGGCATGAGGCTCATTGCACAGGTCAATGCCGATGACGTTGGGGAAACTGAGGGCGATTTCGGCCATCCTCCTGAGGTCTGCCAGCCAGTCCTCTTTCGTGTAACTGTCCCCAAAAGGTCTCCCCGGCAATCCCCCGCCGATGCGGTTTGGGTCGTAGGTGTGGAAGTCAAGGAGCACGTAAAGGCCTGCCTTTCGCGCCTCTTCAAGGAAGTAGAGGAGACCGGCGAAGGCATCGGCTGGATACTGGCCAGGATTCTGGGCCCACGAGGCGGTCGGGTATCCGGGCCTCAGGACTTGAGGGGAGAGGGGGAGGCGCAGGGCCGTGAACCCAAGTTCCTTCACCTGGCTCAGGAAATCGGGGACGGTCCTCCCGGTCCAGAGGCCGTGGGGTGCCCGGTCGGTTGTCTCCATGCCGAACCAGTTCAGGCCGTAGAGGGGGATCAGGGTAGAGCCTTTGAAGACCCCGGCCCTGGTGGCCCGGTATGGCTGGGGCGGAACCACCTCGTCGCAGAAGAGTCCGCCTTCGTGCAGCCATACGTCAAAAGCGATGTATCCTGTGAAGCCGAGGGATTGGGCTCGCTGGCATGCTTTCCAGGCAAGGGCGGGCCTGTCGGGTGGGGCATAATCCAGGGAAAGGAGGGTCAGGCGGCCCTGGTAAGGGAGGACGAGGGATGGGTCCTGTTCCTCGTAAATGTAGTGGCCGGAGGAGAAATCGTAGCGGGTGCTCAGGTCCTCGTAGAGGAGGGCATCAATGCATGAGGCCGTCCCTTCCAGGACGGCGAACCCTCTGTTCTGGATCAGGAATCCTCCCGCTTCCCGGCGGATGGCGCAGACCAGGTCCACGAAACCGTCAGCGGTTTCAGGGAAGAGCTCGGCTGTGTCAACGGTGTCAAGGAGGAGGCCATGGTAGCCAGCCTTGCGGAGGGCTCTTGCCCTCTGAAGGACGATTTCCCGCCACTCCGGGCAGTTTGGGTTTACATAAAAAGAGCCCCAGTTGGGGTTCTGCCCCAGCAGGCACTCTGGCGGCAGGGAAAGGAGGGCGGGGTCGTCTCCTTCCACTTCTCCGATGGTGAGGTAGGCTGCCACTTTTGTGCCGGCCTGGTCCAGGCTCTGGAGTTGCTCAGGAGAGAGGACTGGCTGGACGATGGCCAGGTCGGCCTGGGAAAGCCTCTGGATGTTCGGGGCCGGGCTGTAGTCCACGAGGAAGCGGTTGATTGGGCGCTCGCCTCCTGCTGTGATAGAGCAAGAGGCGAGCATCAGGGCACTCGCTGTGAAAATTTTCCAGCGCACTTGCCTCTCCTTTTTCGGAAAGAATTACTTCGGGCTGAGCAAGCTGGCCTGGGTTTCAATCCCACTATGGTGGGATTGTGCCAAAAAAAGCAGGCGCAAAAGCCTGCTTCCAGAGTTTCAATCCCGCTATGGTGCGATTGCGCCAGGGGAGGCAATAAGTATAAGTTGGGCATGTAACAGGTTTCAATCCCACTATGGTGCGATTGCGCCATGTCGGCCACAAGGGCCGCAAACTCCAGATCCCTCGTTTCAATCCCACTATGGTGCGATTGCGCCCGTAAGCGGAGCCTCGGGCGAGCCCGGAGGGAGCAAGTTTCAATCCCACTATGGTGCGATTGCGCCTTGGCTCCCTGCAGATCCACACCCACCGCGATGAGTCCACAGTTTCAATCCCACTATGGTGCGATTGCGCCTGAGGGGGAGAATAAGACCTATGCCGCTGGAGGGGCGTTTCAATCCCACTATGGTGCGATTGCGCCACGCTACAACCTTGGCCTGCGTTGAAGAGGACGGAGCACGTTTCAATCCCACTATGGTGCGATTGCGCCTCGCGTGGTATCAGAGCGTGGACGAGGCGGGGGTATATAGTTTCAATCCCACTATGGTGCGATTGCGCCCGTAACTGCGGAACTGGTTAGCAAGAGCAACAGTTGGTTTCAATCCCACTATGGTGCGATTGCGCCTGTAACCACAAGGGCCTATGAGGCAAGATGGAACTGCGGTTTCAATCCCACTATGGTGCGATTGCGCCCCCTGGCTGACCCAGACCTCGAGCTTGATATTAAGCTGTTTCAATCCCACTATGGTGCGATTGCGCCGGAATGATCAGGGCTGAAGAGTATGCCAGGAAGCTTCGTTTCAATCCCACTATGGTGCGATTGCGCCGTGAACGTTATCTTTGTTCTTACATTGTTTCTTATTTGTTTCAATCCCACTATGGTGCGATTGCGCCGCCTCCTTATCCCTGCGCTTCCTCCTCCCACGAGCCTGTTTCAATCCCACTATGGTGCGATTGCGCCGTCCCATTGCCACAGGTCCTCGATGATGAGACATTGGTTTCAATCCCACTATGGTGCGATTGCGCCGGAAATCATAGAAACGCCTCATGGACCCGTGAAGTTTGTTTCAATCCCACTATGGTGCGATTGCGCCCTGAGGTTTGTGCCTTACTTCGTCTCCCCCTTCAATCGTTTCAATCCCACTATGGTGCGATTGCGCCAAGATTCCATTACCGGCCCCTCCCATAAATGTCAACGTTTCAATCCCACTATGGTGCGATTGCGCCGAAGGAAAGCGCAGTTTGCATCCTGCATGACCCCCTAGTTTCAATCCCACTATGGTGCGATTGCGCCGCTATTAGTTATGAGACAATCACACAGTGCAATGTTTCAATCCCACTATGGTGCGATTGCGCCTTTTCAAAAGATTTTCAGAGAGGGGGGTTGGGTGTCTGTTTCAATCCCACTATGGTGCGATTGCGCCCTATCTGAAATGCCCGTTATTACCTCATTAAGCTTAGTTTCAATCCCACTATGGTGCGATTGCGCCGAGGTAGCCATGGGAACGAACAGGTTGTTCATCAAACTCTGTTTCAATCCCACTATGGTGCGATTGCGCCGAAGAGTTCAGAGTTATCGCTATCGTGGGACGCTAGTTTCAATCCCACTATGGTGCGATTGCGCCCACCCCAGCCGTGCCGTGGATTTGTATCCGGATAGAGTTTCAATCCCACTATGGTGCGATTGCGCCCAGATGGCTCTTAAGCATTTGGCCGGGGTAGGTAAAATGCGTTTCAATCCCACTATGGTGCGATTGCGCCTTGGAAGCAAGTGGCGCAAATAGTCGCAGCTTGCTTCATGTTTCAATCCCACTATGGTGCGATTGCGCCACAGGCACCGCTGGCATGGCCATCCCCCCATGCTTAAGTTTCAATCCCACTATGGTGCGATTGCGCCGCAGTTGCCACCGCCTTTATGCTTAAGCGAGATTAGTTTCAATCCCACTATGGTGCGATTGCGCCCTGTATCTATCCCGCTCAAGTATGTTGTAACCTCAAGAGGTGTTTCAATCCCACTATGGTGCGATTGCGCCAAAGCAAATTGCGATTGAGGGCACGAAGAAGGCAATGGTTTCAATCCCACTATGGTGCGATTGCGCCCCAATGTTGCGGCCTCTATTAGAACTCCTGCAAGACGGTTTCAATCCCACTATGGTGCGATTGCGCCGAAAGGAATTGTGAGGGAATAAATCGTCGTTTCAATCCCACTATGGTGCGATTGCGCCAAGTATTTTGATACAAAATGTCTTGTAGATTCAACCTGGTTTCAATCCCACTATGGTGCGATTGCGCCTGAGGAGGTGAAAGAATGGCAACAATAAGGCTGATTCGTTTCAATCCCACTATGGTGCGATTGCGCCGAGGCTCTCGTTTACGCCTATGGCAGTCCCAATGCCCTGTTTCAATCCCACTATGGTGCGATTGCGCCTTGAGGTCACCTATCCTCACCCGCTCGGTCTGGGCATTGTGTTTCAATCCCACTATGGTGCGATTGCGCCCACACTTCCGTAAGGAGACCATCTACAAGAAGTTCCGTTTCAATCCCACTATGGTGCGATTGCGCCTTGAAAATGAATGGAGGTTGGTTGAAGGAAATGTAAACCGTTTCAATCCCACTATGGTGCGATTGCGCCCCGCCGCCGCCGGCCTGGCCAGCCAAAATTTGGGCCCGTTTCAATCCCACTATGGTGCGATTGCGCCAAGGCGGGGATGTGGTTTTCAGAGCCCTCTGGAAGAAGTTTCAATCCCACTATGGTGCGATTGCGCCTCCGCCTCCTCGAGGCGCGGCCCCGGCGCGCTTAAGAGCGGTTTCAATCCCACTATGGTGCGATTGCGCCCCATATCAGGCGTTAGCGGGACTCACCGCACTTTATGGTTTCAATCCCACTATGGTGCGATTGCGCCCACCTTGCGGGCCTCTCGGGCTCCATTGGGGGAGTTCAGGTTTCAATCCCACTATGGTGCGATTGCGCCCGCTCTCTGAGAAGCTTTAAGTGAAGGAGGTGAGTTAGTTTCAATCCCACTATGGTGCGATTGCGCCTACCGCAAGACCGATGACCACTGCGCCTGCCACGTAAAGTTTCAATCCCACTATGGTGCGATTGCGCCCCACCTCAGCAATGTAAGACGTAGTCGTAACACCCCAGTTTCAATCCCACTATGGTGCGATTGCGCCCAGGTATGAATTGGGAGGGGAGGGAGTAATTGTTGTTGGTTTCAATCCCGCTATGGTGCGATTGCGCCCACCCCCATCCCTACCCCCTATAGCCCCTCCCACCCGTTTCAATCCCACTATGGTGCGATTGCGCCCAGCACCTCCCCCGCCCCAGCAAGGAGGGCGAAGAAATCGTTTCAATCCCACTATGGTGCGATTGCGCCGGGAGTAACAGTAGTCGGGGGAATAACAGTAGAAGCGTTTCAATCCCACTATGGTGCGATTGCGCCTCAATGGCGAAAGCAGTGGCCTGGCGGGGGGACCTGGGTTGTATCCCCCCACCATGGCGCGGTAGCGCG
>DAOUBN010000143.1:0-11664 GCA_034432815.1 Anaerolineae bacterium
GGTCACCATGTCCTGGCGCATTTACTGGACTCCTTTGACTGAAGTGGGAAGCTGTAGTAAAATAAATATGAGCCCCTGTAGCTCAAGAGGATAGAGCAACGGCCTCCTAAGCCGTTTGTTGCCGGTTCGAGTCCGGCCAGGGGCAACGGAGAGGGGGCACCGGTCCGAAACCGGTGCCTCTTATTGTATCCTGAGGAGGTTCCCATGGCCAGGCTTGAGGTGGAAATCTGCGGGATAAAGTTCCGCAACCCTGTAATGCCCGCTGCCGGCCCTCCGGTCTGGAATGGAGAAGCCATGAAAAGATGCGCCGAAGGCGGTGCCGGAGCCCTTGTCTCCAAGACCATCTCCGTAACAGCCGCCCAGGTCCCCCACCCCAACATGGCTGAAATCCCCGGAGGCTTTCTCAACACCGAACTGTGGTCCGAACTCCCCCCTGAGCAGTGGATTGAGCGGGAATACGCCATCGCCAAAGAAACCGGCCTCCCCCTTATAATTAGCCTGGGATACACTGCCAGAGACATCGCCCAGCTTGCTCCGAAGGTCAGGCCTTACGCCGATGCCCTGGAGCTTTCCACCCATTACATTGGGGATGACCCGCGCCCAATGATGGAGGCCATTCAGGCGGCCAAGGAAGCGGTAGATGTCCCTGTTTTCGTAAAGTTCAGCCCTTTCAGGGATGTTAAAGAGGCCGCGCTGGCGGCAAAGGAAGCCGGAGCCGACGGAATCGTGGCTGTGAACTCCTTCGGGCCGGTGATGGCCATAGACATAGAGACGGGCTTCCCCCTCATGGGCAGCAGGGATGGATACGGCTGGCTTTCGGGGCAGGCTCTGAAGCCTCTGGCCGTGCGCTGCATATTTGACATCGCCAGGACAGTGGACCTGCCCGTAATAGGGGTCGGGGGGGTGTCAAGGGGAACCGACGCCGTGGAGCTCATCATGGCAGGAGCGTGGGCAGTGCAGGTTTGCACCGCTGCCATCCTTAAAGGACCGTCTGTTTTTGGCAAGATCGCAAAAGAGCTCGGCGAGTGGCTTGACGCCCACGGTTATTCCTCGGTGGAAGAGATAAGAGGCCTGGCTATAAAGAGGCTGCAGGAGCAGGAATACCGGCTTTATCCGGTCCCCCCCACGCTGGATATAGAAAAGTGCACCGGCTGCAGGCTGTGCGAGCTCTCCTGCGTTTACGGGGCAATAAAGGTGGTGGACAAAAAGGCAGTGCTGGAGGAGGAAAAATGCGCCGGGTGCGGCCTGTGCGTGACCAGGTGCCGACCCAGGGCCTTGACTTTGCCCAGGACTGCCGAGCCTGAACAGGCGGTTTGACAGGATCTCCTTTTTCCCTGTATAATGCTTGATGCAAAGGCCTGACCTTCGGGGCAGGGTGAAATTCCCGACCGGCGGTAGGACGCCTGGACCGGCCTGACCCTGCCGGTCCGTTGAAAGGCGTCGAGCCCGCGAGCCCGGGTTCTTGCCCGGGTTGATCCGGTTCAACGGCCTTGAGGCCGCTAAGCCGGAGCCGACGGTATAGTCCGGATGGGAGAAGGTCGGCCTGAGGGTCCTTAGCTTTTTATGGGGCTTATGGACTCTCACTTTGCCCCGAAGGTTATGCCTTCGGGGCATTTTATTTTGGGAGGATATGCCCTTGAGGAGCCTGAGCCGTTACGCCGGGCCGATCCTTTCAGTGGCGACTTTCATAGCCCTCTGGAAAGCGGTAGCCTGGCTTGGCCAATACCCGAGCTTCATCCTACCTCAGCCGGAGGAGGTTGCCAGGCGTTTCTGGCTCGCCCTGGCCAATGGCACCCTCCTTTCCCACGCCAAAGTCACCCTGATTGAAATAGCTGCTGGGCTAAGCCTGGGCCTCTCTTCGGCTTTCATCCTGGGGTATTTCCTGGCCAAAATCCCCTTCCTTGAAGCCTACCTCACGCCCTTAGTGGTGATCTCGCAATCCATGCCTGTGGTGGCCCTGGCGCCCCTGCTGGTGATCTGGTTCGGGTTCGGGCTGGCATCCAAGATCGCCGTCTGTGCTCTTACGGTCTTCTTCCCGGTCCTGGTAGGAACCATAGTGAGCATCCGCTCGGTGGAGCAAGAGTTTTACGACCTCATGCGCATCCTGATGGCCAGCCGCTGGCAGGTCTTCTGGCTCCTGGAGCTCCCCTCCGCCCTCCCATTCCTTATGGGGAGCCTCAAAGTTGGGGTGACCCTCTCCGTGATCGGGGCTGTCGTGGGAGAATTCGTGGCGGCCGACAGGGGACTCGGCTTCCTGGTGAACCTGGCCAGAGGCCTGTTTGATACCCCGCTACTCTTCGCCGCCCTGCTCTCCCTGGCAATCATAGCAGTCACGCTATACCTCGCCGTCGCTTTCCTGGAGAGAAAACTCATAAAGTGGAGGTGAGAAAATGAAAGGCAGAACCATCACCCTGATCCTTGCTCTCCTTGGGGCAATCCTTGCCGGCTGCACCAGGCCCACCCCCACTCCTCAGAAGGTGACCATCGCCATGGGATACATCCCCAACGTGCAGTTTGCTCCCTTCTACGTGGCCATTGAGAAGGGCTATTTCCGAGAGGAAGGCATTGAGCTGGATTTCAACTACGGCTGGGAAGTGGACCTGGTCAAACTGGTGGGAACGGGTGAACTTGATTTCGCCGTGGCCAGCGGGGAACAGGTCCTTCTGGCCAGGAGCCAGGGGTTGCCGGTGGTCTACGTGGCCGGATGGTATCACCGATTCCCGGTGGTAGTGGCATCCCTGGAGGAAAAGGGGTTCAGAAGCCTCCAGGACCTCAAAGGGAAGAAAGTGGGGATACCGGCCCTCTTCGGGGCAAGCTACGTGGGATGGCGGGCCCTCCTCAAAGCCGAAGGCCTGAGGGAAGAGGACTTCAACCTCCAGGAAATAGGCTACACCCAGGTGGAAAGCCTCACTAAAGGCCTCGTGGATGCAGCCATATGCTACGCCATGAATGAGCCGGTCCAACTCCGCCTGGCAGGCTATAAGGTTAACGTAATTTCTGTAGCCGACCGAGTCAACATCATCTCCAACGGGATAATGACCAATGAAAAAACTATAAAGGAGAGGCCGGAGCTTGTGCAAGGCCTTGTGAGGGCCTTCATCAGGGGCCTCCGCTACACCATTGAGCACCCCGACGAAGCCTTTGAGATAAGCAAGAAATATGTTCCGGAAATGAAAGAGGAACACAGAGAGGTCCTGAAAGAGGCCATAAAGTTCTGGTCCTCGCCGCATCTGGGCCAGACCGAGAAAGCCGACTGGGAAGCGACTCTCAGGACGCTGCAGGACATGGGCCTGATAACGAAAGACTTGCGGGTTGAAGAAGCTTTCACCAACGAGTTTGTCCCCTGAGGAGAGGTGTGGTAATCCTGGAGGCCAGAAATCTACGCATGATTTATAACTCGCGGCAGGGTCCGGTGGAGGCCCTGCGCGATGTCTCCCTGGAGGTGAGGGAGGGGGAATTTGTGTGCATTGTAGGACCTTCAGGGTGCGGGAAAACCACCCTCCTGCGCATCCTGAGCGGCCTTCTCAAACCCACTTCCGGCTATGTCCTCTGGAAAGGGGAGCCTCTCAACGGCCCCAGGCAGGAGATGGGCTTTGTCTTCCAGAAGGCCAACCTCATGCCCTGGCGCAGCGCTCTGGAGAACGTTCTCCTGCCCCTGGAAGTGAGGGGCATTAATGGCTCCGAAGCCCTGGAGAAGGCTTCTTCCCTCCTCAGGGCCATGGGGCTCGGCGATTTCCTCCACACTTACCCGCGGGAGCTTTCGGGGGGGATGGAGCAGAAGGTAGCCCTGGCCAGGGCTCTGGTTTACGACCCTGACATCCTCTTCCTTGATGAGCCTTTCAGTTCCCTTGACGCTCTGACCAGGGAAAAGCTCAACGTTGAGCTCGCCAGCCTGTGGCGCAACCGGTGCAAGACCGTGCTCATGGTCACCCACAACCTCCAGGAAGCCATCTTCCTGGCCGACAGGGTTGTGGTTATGACCCCCCGCCCAGGCACCCTGAAGGCCCAGTTCGCAATCCCCTTCCCTCACCCCAGGGATTTATCCCTGATTTTCACCCCTGAGTTCGCCGCTCTGGCCCGCAGAGTGAGAGAAGCGATAGAGTATTAGGCTGATGATCCCGGTGACGAAGGTTGCGGTCCCACTTATGGCCAGCCAGCACTTTGTGGCCGTTACCCAGAAGGGCAGAGGATAGAGCTGGATGAGGGAATCAGTGTAGGGGAAAAGCCAGCTGTCTCCTTCAAAGAGAAGCCTGTGGAAGAGGGTGAAGAAGAGATCAAAACTCGCAGTAGCCGTGATTCCCACTGCTAACCCCAGGCCTATCAGGGCGAGGACCCCTCCCAGGAGGCCGAACGCCAGCTCCCGCCTCCATCCTTTGAGCCAGAAAGCGATGGCAAGGGAAATGGCCAGAGCCAGCGAGAGCCGGAGGATGACCAGTGCACCAGTTGCTACCCTTTTAACATCGGCCATGTGGCGGAGTTCGCGCTCATTGTAAATGGGACCTTTTTCGTCGGCCAGGGACCTGAGGTAGTCAAGGCCTTTGCTGGTAATGAGGTAGCGCAGGGAGGCGATGGAGAATTCTTCCCTCTCCTGTGGGGTGAACCGGAAAGATGGAGGGAAATCGGGGCGGGAATACTGCCATCGGATGAACTCCGGACGGGCAAGGAAAGGGTAAGGCGCAAGGAGAAGCAGGAAGAAGACGCTCGTCGCCAGAAGCAAAATCAGAAAAAGGCGCATTTTCACCCCCGCTTGTGTGTTTTCCAGCCTTGCGGGCCAATTTTATACCATTCCGCTTCCGGGCACAACCTCTCCCGGGTGGGTTTCAGGGGATGGCAACTCGCCCCGGGAAGATGTTGACTTAAGCAGGGCTTGATGTTAAACTAACCCTGGTTTATTCTTCAGGAGGGTTGCCATGCCTGCCATGGAACATGTGCGCTACCTGGTGGAGAAAATCGGCCCGAGGGGCTCCACCACCCCGCAAGAGGCCGAAGCTGCCCGCTACGCCTTTGAAGTCCTCAAACGGGAAGGATTGAACCCGGTGATTGAACCTTTTGTAAGCGCCCGGTCTGCCTGGCAGCCCTATGCCCTCTTTTCCTTCATTGCCCTGGCAGGTGAAACCCTCTTCCTTGCGGCAGGGCGATGGGGGGCTCTACTGGCTTTCATCCTCACGGCCGCGGCCCTGGCTTCAATTCTTCTGGAACTGGCCTTCAGGCCAAACCCCATCCGCTTTCTCATCCCGAAAGGCCGGAGCCAGAACGTGGTGGCCCGCATAGCCCCGAAAGGGGAAGTCCGGGAGAAAGTCGTGCTCATGGGTCACCTTGACACCCACAGGACCCCCCTGGTCTTCTCCTCGGTCGGGTGGCTAAGGCTCTTCACGAGCCTCGTGCCCCTCGGGCTTGTTTCGGCTGTGGTCCTCACCGGCACCTTCCTGGCCGGGACTTTCACACCGCTTCCAGCCCTCAAGATCGCATCCATCCCCTTCGCCATCGCAATCCTCGGCATCTTCCTCATAACCATACAGGCCGATCTCACACCCTACGCCCCAGGGGCCAACGATAACGCAAGCGGAGCGGGGGTAGTCCTGAGCATCGCCGCCGAGCTGGCCCGATCGCCCCTGGAGAACACCGAAGTGTGGGCGGTGCTTTCGGGTTGCGAGGAGGTGGGATGCTACGGCGCAGACGCTTTCGCCAGGTCCCACAAGGGAGAACTGGGCAGAGCCATCTGGATCGTCCTTGACAGCGTCGGGGGCAAAGGAGCCGGCCCCGCTTACATCACCAGCGAGACCTTCCTGCTGACTTCCCCCAGCGACAGGGAACTCCTGGCCCTGGCCGATAAGATCGCCTCCTCCCACCCGGAACTCGGGGCTTACCCGAAAGCTTTCCGGGGCGCTTACACCGAGGGAGCCATCGGAGTGAAGCATGGATTCCGGGTCCTCACCCTGGTTGGCCTCAGGAGAGATGGGCTCCTTCCAGGCTGGCACCGCCCAACCGATAACCTGGAAAACCTGGACCCGGAGACGGTGGAAAAGACCGAGAAGTTCGTCCTGGAGCTCCTCAGGGAAATAGATGTTCGCTCTTCTGGTGCCCCGCGATCCTGACGAAGGCGCAGTGCTCGCCCTGGCCCTCCAGAGGGCCGGTTTCATGGTTATCCAGACCAGGGACCTGGCGAAAGCCCTGCAGTCCTGGCTTGAAAGGCCCGCCGACCTCATCCTCCTTGCCCCCGGAGAAGGCGATCCCCTCTCCTGTGTCCGCCAGATCCGCTCGGAGACGGAGGTTCCTCTTGCTCTCATCCTTGACCCGGTGAACGAAAGCGTCCACTGCGCCCTCCTGGACGCGGGCGCAGATCTGGTCATTATCAGACCCTTCAGCATACCAGTCCTCATCGCCCAGCTCAAAGCCTTAGTGAGGCGGGCCTCAGGAGCGGCCTCTCAGAAAGTCCCCCTCTGGAGCACAGCCGGCCTCACCCTTGACCCCCTCAGCAGGACCGTGGAAATTGAGGGGAAGGCGACCGTCCGGCTGACCCACCTGGAATTCCGCCTCCTCCACACCCTCATGCTCCACAAGGGACAGGTCCTGCCCGTGGAAACGATCGTGGAAAGGGTCTGGGGATACAGCGGGAGAGGGGATAAGGAACTGGTGAGAGGACTCATAAGCCGGCTCAGGGCAAAGATAGAGCCGGACCCCCACCGCCCCCGCTACATCCACACCATACCGGGCATAGGCTACTCCTTCAACCCACTGGAGTGAGGCTGTGCAAAAATTCGCACAGTCACGGCCAATTTACCACGGCTTTATCACTTTTTTTTGACGGCTTTTCAACGGCCCCCGGTTATCATCAAGTTCCGATTAAAGATCACAGGAGGTATAGCGATGCCTACAGCTTTCTGCCCAAACTGCGATGAGGAGATCACCATCCAGTCCCCGCGCCTGGGGCAAATTGTGACCTGCCCGAGCTGCGGCACAGAGCTTGAGGTGGTGAGCGTCCGGCCTCTGGAGCTGGACTTCGTCTTTGAGGAAGAAGAGGAAGAATGGGAAGAGGAGTGGGAAGAAGGAGAAGAGGAAGAAGAATGGTAAAGGAGGGAGGAAATGCAGAGGGAGATTGAGGAGCCCCCAGGACGTAGGAGGCCTCCTCACCCATGGGAGGAGGTGCCTCCTGAAAAGTGGAACGACTGGCGGTGGCAGCTCACCCACCGCCTGAGTTCCAGGGAAGAGCTCTCCAGAATCATCAAACTAACCCCGGAGGAGGAGGAAGCCCTCTCCGCCCCGGCCCGCCTCAGGGTCGCCGTAACCCCTTATTTTGCCAGCCTCATAGACCCTGAAGACCCCAATTGCCCGATAAGGCGGCAGGTGATCCCGACCTCAAAGGAATTCCTTATATCGCCGGAGGAGACCGAAGATCCCCTGGCCGAAGATTCCCATTCCCCGGTCCCCGGCCTCGTCCACCGCTACCCCGATCGGGTCCTGATGCTCGTGACCACCCAGTGCGCCTCATACTGCCGATACTGCACCCGGAGCCGCATCGTGGGCGACCCCCACGCCCAGTTCTCCCTCCAGGACTACGAACGCCAGATCGCCTACATCGCCGCAACCCCACAGGTCAGGGATGTCCTCATCTCCGGAGGCGATCCCCTGCTCCTGCCTGAGCGCATCCTTGAGATGCTCCTCCGGAAGCTCCGGGCGATCCCCCATGTGGAGATAATCCGCATCGGGACGAGGGTGCCGGTCTTTCTCCCCCAGAGAATAACGGAAGAGCTGGTGGATATGCTCAGGCGCTACCACCCCCTCTGGATGAACATCCACTTCAACCACCCGAAGGAGATAACCCCTGAAGTGGAGCGCGCCCTCGCCCTCTTAGCCGACGCCGGAATACCCTTAGGAAGCCAGTCGGTCCTCCTGGCCGGGATAAACGACTGCCCCAACGTTATGCTCGCCCTCGTCCGCAAGCTCGTCAGGAACCGGGTCCGCCCCTACTACCTCTATCAGTGCGACCTTGTCCCGGGAACATCTCACTTCCGCACCCCCGTGGCCAAGGGGATTGAGATCATGGAAGCCCTGAGGGGCCACACCTCCGGTTTCGCCATCCCCACTTACACCATTGACATGCCAGGAGGAGGAGGCAAAGTCCCCATCCTCCCCAACTACCTCCTCAGCATGTCCGAAAGCAGGGTGGTGCTCCGCAACTACGAAGGCTTCATCGGGACTTACACCCAGCCTTCCTCCTACAAACCCCACGATCCCCGAACCTGCCCATACTGCCAGAGTGCGGTGGAAAGCGGGCAGGAAGGGATCGCCGGGCTCCTGGCCGGGAAGAGGCAATCCCTCGCCCCTCAGGGCTGGGAGGAAGTCCACCACCGGCATCTGGAAATTCCCGCTCAGCCCAGGAGCGTGGAGGTGGAAAGATGAGGAGGCTGAGGGTCGCCCTCCTCTTCAACTTAAAGCGCAACGTCCCCCTCCCGCCCGATGCCCCTCCCGACGCCCTGGCCGAATACGACACCGAGGAGACGGTGGAAGCCCTGGCCGAGGCCCTGAGAGCAGGCGGACACGAAGTCATACCCCTGGAGGGGGACGTAACCCTTCTGGACACTATCCGGCAGGTCAGACCCGATATCTGCTTCAATATCTGCGAAGGCCACAGGGGAGACGCCCGCGAATCCCAGGTTCCGGCCCTGCTGGAGATGCTGGGGATACCCTACACCGGCTCCAAGGTGCTAGCCCACGCCCTCTCCCTGGATAAAGCCATGGCCAAGAGGGTGTGGAGGGACTGCGGCCTCCCCACTGCCCCCTTCCAGGTATTCATCCGGGGGGATGAGCCCCTTGACCCCTCCCTGCGCTTCCCCCTCTTCGCCAAACCATCGCGGGAAGGGTCCGGGATGGGGATAAGCGCTCGCTCCATCCTGCACGATGAGAAAGAGCTGAGGGAGCAGGTCCGCTGGCTCATAGAGACCTACCGCCAGCCCGCCCTGGTGGAGGAATACCTGCCGGGCCGCGAGTTCACCGTGGGCCTCCTGGGGAACACCCTGCCCCCTGGCGTCCCGCCCCCGTCCGATTTCTACGATGAGAGGGGATTCCATGTCTTCCCGCCGATGGAGGTGGACCTGAGCCCCGTCGCCGAGGCCGGAGGCCTCTACACAAGCCACGTCAAGACCGAAATGCCCCTCGCTCCCCGCTACATATGCCCGGCCCCCATTGATGAAGAACTGGAGCGGGAGCTGAAGAGGCTGGCGGTGGCTGCCTTTGAGGCCATAGGAGCCCTTGACCTGGCCAGGGTGGACATACGCCTTGGGGCTGACGGGAAGCCCTACCTCATGGAGATAAACACCCTTCCCGGCCTCAACCCCCACTACAGCGACATGGTCTTAGTGGCCAGGGCCGAGGGAATATCTTACCAGCGGCTTATAAACGAGGTCCTGAACCTGGCTCTGAGGAGATACGGGCTCGCTTAAGGAGGAGAAATGGGGGCCGGGAAAGTCCTTGTCCTCTACAATTACAGCCAGACCCTGGTCAAGGGCGAGCCGAAGGACATCCTGGCCGAGCGAGGAGTCATAGCCTGCGCTCAGGCCGTGGCCAGGGCCCTCGCGGAGGCTGGCTACACCGTGGAAGTAGTAGCCTTCAGCACCGACATAGAGGCAGCCCTCGCCCCTTACCCCCCGAAGGACTGGGTTGTCTTCAACCTGGGAGAAGGCCTTGAAGGTCGGCTCTTTGAAGAGGCCCGGATAGCCTGGGCGCTGGAAGCCATGGGATACCGCTTCACTGGCTCCCCGGGCGACGCCATCGCCCGCTCCACCCACAAAGCCAGGGCGAAAGCCATCCTGGCGGAGGCTGGCGTCCCCACCCCGCCCTGGAAGTTGCTGCGGGACCCCGCCGAAGCGGACGGATGGCCGGCCGATGGCCCCGTCATCGTCAAGCCGGTTTCGGAAGACGCCAGCATAGGCATAGGGCCGGAAGCAGTGGTGACAAACCCGCTGCAACTCTGGGAAAGAGTCGCCTACATCGTGAACCGCTACCGCCAGGCAGCCCTGGCCGAAAAATTCATCGCCGGTAGAGAATTCAACGTCTCCCTGTGGGGGAGCGAGCCCGAAGTCCTCCCCCTGGCGGAGGTGGACTTCAGTGCCTTCGCCAACCCCCTGGAGCGAATTGTGTCCTTCGCAGCCAAGTGGGAACCCGATTCGTTTGAATACAGGAATACCCCGGTCCTCTGCCCTGCCCCCGTGGAACCCGAACTGAAAGCGAAGATAGAAGAGATGGCCAGGAAAGCCTGGCGCGCCATAGGCTGCCGGGGCTATGCCAGGGTTGACATGAGGGTTGACTCCGCCGGCAACCCCTATGTTGTGGAAGTGAACTGCAACCCCGACCTCTCCCCCGATGCCGGATTCTACAGGGCAGCCAGGGCAGCCGGCTACACTTACACCGAAATGGTGGTGCGCATCCTGCGCATGGCCATGGAGGATGTATGGTAGAAGAAGCGAGGGAAGAAGACGGTCCACAGATCCTTGAGATTGCAGAGAAAGCGGGAGTCTTCAAGCCCTGTGAGTTGGAGTGCGTCGGAGAACTCTGGAAGGAGTATCTGAGCAGGGGCAAAGCGAGCGGCTACAGGTTCCTGGTTTGCCGCGAGAACGGCCACGTGGTGGGATTCGCATGCTTTGGCCCCCACCCCCTGACCTGCGGCTGTTTTGACCTTTACTGGATAGCCGTGGAGCCGGAATTCCGGGGCAAAGGAATAGGGAAACTGCTCATGGCCGTGGTGGAAGAAGAGGTGAAAGCCCACGGGGGAAGGCTCATTGTGGTGGAAACCTCAGGAACTGGCCCTTACGTTCCCGCAAGGCGCCTCTATGAGGCATGCGGCTACCGCCTTCAGGCCATCATCCCTGATTTCTACGCTCCAGGTGATGACCTCTTAATTTATGTGAAGAACCTTTAAGCCTGGCACTTCGGGCAGGAGCATCCCTCCACGGCGACTGGCTCTTCCGCCTGGCCGAGGATTTCCTCAAGGAAGTGCTTTACCCTTTCGTCGGCCAGGCTGTAATAGATGAAAGGTCCTTCCCGCCGGGAGGAAATAATACCAGCCTCCCGCATAACCCTGAGCTGCTGGGAGATGTAGGGCTGAGGCAGACCGAGGGCGGCCTGAATGTGGCAGACGCAGGCTTCCCCTCGCCTGAGCAAGTCCAGGATCTGCATGCGCTTTGGGTGAGCAAGGATGGAAAAAAGTTTTGCCATTTCCTCGTAGACTTCCATTCTGGACCCCTTAAATGCCAGTTCTTTAACCCCCGGGAGTGGGCAAAGCCCCCTCCACCCCCATGAAAGGGGGTGCAGGGGGACGGGCTCCCCCTGACGGGGGGAAGTGGGGGGTGTCCCCCCACCCATTTTTCCCCACCCTCGTCTGCCTGGGGGTTCGCCCGCCTTCGGCATCCCACTCGTGGGCGGGTTGCAGGAGTTCCCTCCTCGCCCCTTGATTTGTTTTTCTGGGGGCGCATCCCCCACGCCCCCTGGCATGGGGGCTTCGCCCCCCTGCACCCCCCTTTGGAGAAGGAAGAAAGGGCGGGGGGACCCCCCCCGCACCCCCCCGGGAGGGGGCTCCGCCCCCTCCACCCCCATTTTGGGGGCACCCCCCAAACCCCCTGGCATGGGGGGGTTCCCCCCCCCCCCTCCCCTCTAGGGAAAAGACAAGAC
>DAOUBN010000144.1:0-1893 GCA_034432815.1 Anaerolineae bacterium
GATGAGTTCCTCCGCGGCGGTGGAGGTGGCCGCAGCCCTCGCCTTCCTGGCCCTGGCAGGGGTAGAGCTTGAAAGGGAAAAGCTCGCCCTCCTGTGCCAGCGGGCCGAAAACGAATTCGTCGGGATGCGCTGCGGGATAATGGACCAGTGGACTTCCCTCATGGCTGAAGAAGGCTGCGCCCTTTTCCTGGATTGCCTGACCCTGGACTACCGCGCCATCCCCCTGCCGGATCGCATCTCAATCGTTGTGGCCGACAGCCGGGTGAGGAGGAAGCTGGCCAGCTCCGAATACAACCTCAGGAGGAGGCAGTGCGAGGAGGCAGTGGCAATCCTGCGGACCCGCTGGCCTCACGTTCGCTTCCTGCGCGATGTTAATCCTGAGGAAATGCAGGGCTGGGAAGAGCTTCTCCCCGAACCCCTCAGGAGCCGGGCGAAGCACGTGGTGGAGGAAAACGCCCGCGTTCTGGGGGCCGTGGAAGCCCTGGAGAGGGGCGACCTTGAGAGCTTCGGGCGCTTGATGGAGCTTTCCCACAGGAGCCTCAGGGAGCTTTACGAAGTGAGCTCTCCCGAACTGGACTTCCTGGTGGAAACGGCCCTCTCCTGCGATGGCGTCTACGGCTCCAGACTCACCGGAGCTGGCTTTGGCGGGTGCACTGTGACCCTGGTGGAGAAAGCTTCGGCCCCTGCTCTTAAGGAGAAGTTGGCGGAGGCTTACCGGAAGCGCTTCGGCTTCGCCCCCGAAATCTACGAACTGAACCCTTCCGGAGGAGCGCGGGTGTTCGCTTAATCCCTTTGTCCGCGGGGCAATCCTCCTCTGGAAAAGCCTGCGGGCCCGGAACTTCCGGCGGATTTGCCGGTTTCGGGGAATTGTGGTATATTTTACCTGAAACTTGCTCCTTAACAGGGAAAACCCGGGAGAAATATCATCCTGACAAAGTCCCCTTTTCCCTCCAATTCGGCCCCAGCCTGTTCCTGACCTGAAGGCCTCTCCCTGAACTGCGTCGGGCTATTTGTGAGGAGCGAACCCTTGAGGGAGAAAGGATAGTGAAGCAAGAGCCCCTTGATTTGTCAGAAGCGAAGCGATGGCTTGAGGGGCAGAAAGCGGCAGCCGAGCGGATCAAGCGGGAGCGGGTTCAGTTCCTCCTTTCCGTGCCGTCTGCCTTGCCCTGTGGCAGGCTAACCACCCGAAGAAACCCTTGGCAAAACCAAAAAGGCTCTGGATATGAGGTGAGGAAGCGATGTCAATCACAATGACTTGGCCAATGCGAAACGATGCCTGGCTTGATAATGGGCTGGAATTGTTCGGGCAAATTGCCAAAGATGTGGCAGAGCAGTTTCCGGAAGTGGTCCAGGTTGAGTGGCAACCGGATGAACTGCGGCTGACAATTCAGGATGTTGGGCGGTTCGTTGAGTTGCTGGATGAGAAAATTGAGCAGATAATCCAGAACACGATTTTTTACACCTTAGAACGACAAGGGGTGCGTCGCCAGGTAATGAAGCCTTTTATCGGCTTCAACCAGCAACCGCCAGCCCAGCATCCACCAATTTTCCAGAGGGACCGCCGAAAGGAGTTTCTTGAGGGGCTCTTTAAAGGACAGGGGCAAAGCGCTCGTGAGCCCAAGGGTTGTCCCTTGTGTGGCGAATTGATTGAAGGGAAGGACCAGAGCCTCACCCTTTCGGTTTACCCTTTTGTCACCAAAATCAAGTCGCTTTCGGGTATCAGGACGAAATGGCAGGGTGAAGGGTTGAGCGGCTTCGTTGAGTATTTAATCGTCTGTCCTCGGTGCTATTTTTTGGGCGCTCTGACCTGGATGGATGATGCGTTGCTTTACCTGTGCGATATCGGTGGTCCCAATGGGACGGCAGTTATCCTGCTCCCTGCCCCTACGGCAG
>DAOUBN010000145.1:0-5085 GCA_034432815.1 Anaerolineae bacterium
CTCCACCCCCCTTTGATTTGTTTTTCCAGGGGGGCACATCCCCCAGACTTCTGATAGGGGAGCAAAGCTCCATGCACGCCTGCAAAAGCCCTGGAAATGTATTTCTTTCGTTGACTTTCGGGGGCAAAGGGTGTAAAATTTTATGGGCCCCTGTAGCTCAATTGGATAGAGCAGCGGACTTCGGATCCGCTGGTTGGGGGTTCGAGTCCCCCCGGGGGCGCTGGATCAAAACAAAGGGGGTTTTACCCATGAGGAAATTTTTGTTTTCCCTCGCGTTGATCGTTGCCCTCGGTGCGGTCCTGGCTTCACCCCTGTATGCCTCTCAGCCCGCTTCCGCCCCCATATACTACAGAGTGCGCTGGGGCGATACCCTCACATCCATTGCCTGGAGGTATTGCACAAGCCCCTGGGCCATAGCCCGCTGGAACGGCATCCCGAATCCCAACCTGATCTATGCGGGACAGGTTCTGGTGATCTATCCCGGATGTTACTATCCTCCAAGGCCACCCTGCGTGACCGTCCACTACGTGAGTTACGGGGAAACACTCCTGGGGATCGCCAGGATGTATGGGGTGAGCGTGTGGGAGATCGCCCGGCTAAACGGGATCTTCAACCTGAACCTGATCTACGTGGGGCAGCGACTTCTCATCCCGTGCTACAACTGAAATAAAAAAAGCCCCCTTAAGGGGACTTCATGGAACTGTCGGGGCGAGAGGATTTGAACCTCCGACCTCAGCGTCCCGAACGCTGCGCGCTAACCAGGCTGCGCTACGCCCCGAGCCAATTTTATTATAGCGCATGGGGAGCTTCTTGGCAACTCTGAGGGAAGCCCGCCTGGAGGATGCGCCCGCCCTGGCCGAATTGGCCGGGCAGTTAGGCTATCCTTCTTCCCCGGAGGATGTGTCCAGGCGCCTTGAGGAAATCCTTGAGCATGGCCATGGCGCTGTCTTCGTGGCTGAAGGGGAAGAAGGCTCAGTGGTTGGGTGGATCCACGTATATTATTGCCCAACCCTCATCGCTGATAAAGAGGCCGAAATCGGCGGGCTGGTGGTTGACGAGGAGCACCGCTCAGAGGGCATCGGCGCCGCTCTGGTCATGAAGGCGGAGGAGTGGGCCAGGGCCCGGGGCTTAAGGACAATTCTCGTCAGGGCGAACGTCATCCGGGAGCGGGCTCACCGGTTCTACCTGCGCCTCGGCTTCACTGAGGTCAAAACCCAGAAGGTGTTCCGGAAGGTCCTCTGAATCAGGCCTTTGCGCCGGCGGTTATCCTGACAATTTCCACGAAATCCTTCGGCCTGAGGCTTGCCCCGCCCACCAGGGCCCCGTCTATGTCGGGCTGGGCCACGAATCCCCCGATGTTGGAGGGGTCAACGCTTCCCCCGTATTGAATCCGGATCTTTTCCGCCGCCTCTTTCCCGAAAAGCTCGGCCAGGAGGGGCCTTACCACCCCGCCTATAACCGCCTGGGCCCCTTCGGGGGTGGCGGGCTTCCCGGTGCCTATGGCCCATACAGGCTCGTAAGCGATCACCACCTTTTCGGCTTCGGAAGGCAAGAGGCCCGCCAGGGCTCCTTTCACCTGCCGGACCACGACTTCTTCTGTGAGGCCGGCTTCGTTTTCTTCAAGGTTTTCCCCCACGCAGACTATAGGGATAAGGCCGTGGGCGAGGGCGGCTTTCACCTTGCGGTTCACATGCTCATCCGTCTCGCCGAAGTATTTGCGCCTTTCGGAGTGGCCCACAATGACATACTGGCAGAACTCTTTCAGCATTACAGGGGAAATCTCCCCGGTGTAGGCTCCCCTGTCCTCCCAGAAGACATCCTGAGCCCCCACTTTTATTGAAGTCCCTTCAACCAGCCGGGCTACCGCGCTTATGGCGGTGAACGGGGGGCAGATCACCTTCTCCACCCCTTCAATTGAGTCCAGTTCGCTCCTCACAGCTTTCACAAATTCTTCCGCTTCCCGGACGGTTTTGTTCATCTTCCAGTTTCCGGCGATGACTGGTGTGCGCATTGCACGGCCTCCTCAGGGAAAAGGATTTTCTTAAGGAACTGGCCTGTGTAAGAGTGGGGGACCATGGCCACCTCTTCGGGGGTTCCTTCGGCTATAACCCAGCCGCCCTTGTCGCCCCCCTCCGGCCCCAGGTCTATTATCCAGTCGGCGCATTTTATCACGTCCAGGTTGTGCTCAATGACGATCACAGTGTTGCCTGCATCCACCAGGCGGTTGAGGACTTTGAGGAGCTTTTCAATGTCGGCGAAGTGGAGGCCGGTGGTGGGCTCGTCCAGGATGTAGAGGGTGCGGCCGGTGGCCTTGCGGGAGAGCTCCCGGGCCAGCTTCACCCTCTGGGCCTCTCCTCCCGAGAGGGTCGGAGCCGGCTGGCCGAGTTTTATGTATCCGAGCCCCACGTCGTAAAGGGTCTGGAGTTTGGCCTTTATCTGGGGTATGTTGCCGAAGAAATCCATCGCTTCTTCCACGGTCATATCAAGGACTTCAGAGATGTTCTTTCCCTTGTAGCGGACCTCCAGCGTCTCCCGGTTGTAGCGTTTGCCCTTGCACACATCGCAGGGGACGTAGACATCGGGGAGGAACTGCATTTCTATCCTGATTATGCCGCCGCCCTGGCAGGCCTCGCACCTTCCCCCTTTGACGTTGAAGGAGAAGCGGCCTGGGGTGTAGCCCCGGAGGCGGGCTTCGGGAAGGGAGGCAAAAAGCTCCCTTATTGGGGTGAAGGCTCCAGTGTAGGTGGCCGGGTTGCTCCTGGGCGTCCTCCCGATGGGGGACTGGTCCACGTTCACCACCTTGTCAATGTGCTCCAGGCCTTCAATGTAGAGGTGCTTGCCAGGCTTTTCCCTCGCCCTGTAGAGCTTCTGGGCCAGGGCTTTGTAGAGGACCTCTATCACCAGGCTTGACTTGCCCGAACCCGAAACCCCGGTCACGCAGATGAAGGTGCCGAGGGGGAAGCGGACGGTGATGTTCTTGAGGTTGTTCTCGGCGGCTCCGTGGACGGTGAGGTATTTGCCATTGCCCGGGCGCCTTGATCTGGGAACTTCTATCTTACGCTCTCCCCGGAGATACATCCCGGTTATGGACCTGGGGCAGCGGAGCAGGTCATCAAGGGTTCCTGCCACCACCACCTCCCCGCCCTTTTCTCCGGCTCCCGGCCCCAGGTCAATGATGTAATCGGCTGAGCGGATGGTGTTCTCGTCGTGCTCCACCACGATCACGGTGTTCCCCAGGTCCCTCAGGTTCTTGAGGGTCTGGATGAGGCGGGCGTTGTCCCTCTGGTGCAGGCCGACGGAAGGCTCGTCCAGTATGTAGAGGACTCCGGCCAGCTGGGAGCCGATCTGGGTGGCCAGCCTTATTCTCTGGGCTTCCCCTCCCGAGAGGGTTGACGCCCTGCGGTCCAGGGTTATGTAATCAAGGCCCACGTCCATCATGAAGCGGAGGCGGTTCCGGAGTTCTTTGAGGATCTGGTGGGCTATGAGGCGCTCCTTTTCCGTAAGGGGCGAATCGGGCCCCTGGAGGCGCTCCACCCACTCCAGGGCCTGCGCCACCGACATGGAGGCCACCTGGGCGATGTTTTTCCCATCCACTGTGACGGCCAGCGCTTCAGGGCGGAGCCTTGTGCCCTTGCAGGCGGGGCAGGTCCTGGCGGTCATGTAGCGCTCAATCTCGCTTCGGATGTAATCGGATTCGGTTTCCTGATAACGGCGCTGGAGGTTGGGGATTACCCCTTCGTAGGGGATTTCGTAATGGTGCACTCGCCCATACTGGTCGGAATAGGGCAAAGAGACCATTTCCCCCGGGCGGGTCCCGTAGAGGATTATATCCAGTTGCTCTTTAGTGAGCTCGCGCACCGGGACGTTCATGGGGATCCTGTAGAACTCGCAGACCCGGCGGAGCATATACATGTAGTAGCGGGCTGTTTCTTTGCCCAGGTATCGCCACGGAGCGATGGCCCCATCCTTCAGGCTGAGGGATTTATCGGGTATGACCAGGTCGGGGTCAATTTCCATTATCACTCCAAGGCCCGAGCAGTGGGGGCAGGCTCCGTGGGGGCTGTTGAAGGAGAAAGTTCTGGGCTCAATCTCGGGCAGGGATATGCCGCAGTCCACGCAGGCGGAGTGCTCCGAGAAAAGGAGGTCCCGGGAGCCATCCCCTTCCACTATGGATACCACAATCACGCCATTGCCGAACCTCAGGGCTGTTTCCACCGAATCGGCGAGGCGGGTGCGGTAATCCTCATCCTCAGTGTGGTGGATTATGAGGCGGTCCACCACGGCCTCAATAGTGTGGAGTTTGTAGCGGTCCAGCTCAATTTCCTCATCCAGTTCAACGATTTTGCCGTCAATGCGGGCCCTGACGTAACCGGCCCGGCGTATTTCCTCCAGGACGTTCTTGTGGTGGCCTTTGCGTCCCCTGACCAGGGGGGCCAGGAGCATAACCCTTGTGCCCTCGGGCAGGGAGAGGATGGAGTCAACGATCTGCTGGGGTGTTTGGGGGGATATTTCCCTCCCGCAGTTGGGGCAGTGGGGCTTGCCCACTCTGGCGAAGAGGAGGCGGAGGGAATCGTAGACTTCGGTAACAGTCCCGACAGTGGAGCGGGGGTTGTGGCTCACTCCTTTCTGGTCAATGGATATCGCCGGGGATAGCCCCTCAATCACATCCACATCGGGCTTCTCCATGAGGCCCAGGAACTGGCGGGCATAAGCGGACAGGGACTCCACGTAGCGGCGCTGTCCTTCGGCGTAGAGGGTGTCAAAGGCAAGGCTTGACTTGCCCGAGCCTGAGACCCCCGTTATGACCACCAGTTTGTCCCTGGGGATCTCCACTGTTATGTTCTTCAGGTTGTGCTCCCTTGCTCCTCGCACGATGATCTTGTTCTGCCCCATGCCTCCTCACCTTTTCGCTTCGGCGATACTCTAAAAATTTTAGCACCTGAGGAGGCAGTTAGCAACCCCTTGCAGTAAGTGCGCCAGGGTTTTTCAGCGTTCTCCCCACCCTCGTTTGCCGGGGGTTCGCCGGGGTTCAGGGGCCCTCTCGTGGCTGGGGTGCAGGAAAAGGGGGGCAAGGGGACGGAGTCC
>DAOUBN010000146.1:0-3946 GCA_034432815.1 Anaerolineae bacterium
CTATTTCCACCACCAGGTCCGCCGGGCCGTCAAGGTGGGTTTCTTTGAGCCTCCCCAGGTTCTCCCTCGCCACGAAGAGGAGGTCAGGCTCTCTACCTGACCTGGCCAGCTTCATCTGGAAGGGTGGAGGGATGACCAGGCCGAGGCCCCGGTATTCCACGTATGCCCCCACCACGGCGACCAGGAACTTCACGATGGCCTGGTGCTTTGCGGAGGCGGGGCTGTAGGGGATTACTTCCCCATCAACCCATTCGGCCAGGGTGTCCTCGTCGGCCCAGGCAAGGAACTCCTCATAGGTCATTTTCCTCTTCTCGGGCGGGAAGACTAAAAGCTCAAGGATTTCCCGCTTGAGCTCTTCGGTGAGGACTCCCGGCTCCCTGAGCATCCTCAGGATCTCTTCCCCTCGCCTGTCCATGGCTTCCTTTTTCTGTCAAACCTTTGGGCTGAACGCTACTTCAGAAGAAGCTCCAGTCTACCCCTTTAAGGGGTGCAGTGATGTCAAAGAAAGTGATCACAAGCATCAGGGCCAGGAGGATGGCTATGCCTATCATGTGGACCCAGCTTTCCCGGCGCGGGTCAATCCTGCGTTTCTTGAGGGCCTCAAGGGCCACAAACAGGAGCCTGCCGCCGTCCAGGCCCGGGATGGGCAGGAGGTTGCTTGCGGCAAGAGCCACGTTCAGCAGGGCTGATACGGAAAGGAAGGGGAACCACCACCCCATGAGGGAACTCTGCTCGGCCATATCGGTCATCACCTGGACAACTCCCACTGGACCGACCGGCCTCAGAGCCGAAAGGGGGAGGAGGCCGGAGATAACCTGGACTGGCAGGGTGATGAGGAGGGAGAAGGCCCTCACTATGCTGGAGATTGAGAGGAAAAGGGCCACGGGGAGCGAGGCCTGCTTCCTGGTGTAAGCCATGCCTATCTTGACCCCCATCGGCCCTTCCCCGGGGGGAGGGGAAGGCCTCGGGACGATCCGAACGGTAAAGATCTCCTCACCCCTTTTGACCTGGAGGGTAATCTCTTGCCCCAGGTGCCTGTCGGTGTAAGCGGAGAGCTCTTCAGGCTCCCGGAAAGCGACTCCGTCGGCGGAGAGGATGAGGTCGCCGGGCCTGATGCCGACAGCTTCGGCCGGGGAGCCAGGGGCCACTTCAAAGACTTTGACCTGATAAAGGGGGGCCGGGTAGCCGCTCATATAGGCCCCGGTGAAGAGGAGGAAGGCCAGGAGCAGGTTCATCCCTGCGCCGGCCAGGAGGACCCTGGCTCTCACCCCTTTGGGTTTGGAGGCAAGCCCCCCCTCTATTGATGGGTCATCTTCTCCCATCACTTTCACGAAACCGCCGAACGGAATAGCATTGAGGGAGAAGACCGTCTCCCCCCACCGGCCCAGGGGCACCAGCCTGGGCGGAAAGCCTATCCCGAATTCCTCAACCTTGACTCCATTCCTCTTGGCCACAAGGAAGTGCCCGAACTCGTGGGCGATTATTGATATGCTCAGGAAAGCGAATGCCAGCACAAACCAGTTCATCTGTCCCCCTTCTGGATTGCATTGAGGTTGCGGTAGCGCCACTTTATCTCCCACACCTTGTAGGCGGCTTCCAGCTTCACCATCAGGTCCATTTTGGACTTCCCGATGCGTCTGTCCTCAAAGTAGATGGGTATTTCCACAACCCGGAAGCCGAGCTTCTCGCACAGGTAAGCCATTTCCACCTGGAAGACATAGCCGTTGGAGCGGATCCGGGAAAGGTCAATGCTTTCCAGAACTTCCCGGCGGTAGCACCGGAAGCCAGAGGTCGCATCCCTGATCCTGGTCCTGAGGATGAGGGGGACGTAGATGTTATTGGCCCACCAGCTCAGGAAAGCCCTGTTCAGGCCCCAGTGCTCGTCCACTTTACCTCCGGGGACGTAGCGGGAGCCTATGACCACATCGCATTCCCGGATTTTCTCCAGCATTGCCGGGATGTAGGATGGGGAATGGGAGAAATCGGCGTCCATCTGGATTATGTAGCGGGCTCCCTGGTCCAGGGCGTAGCGGAAGCCCGTTACGTAGGCGGTGCCGAGGCCCATCTTCCCCGGCCTCCTTATCACGTGGACGATGCCGGGGTGCCTTGCGGCTATCTCCTCGGCAATTTCGCCGGTTCCGTCGGGGGAGTTATCGTCCACTATGAGGATGCCGAGGCCGGGGATTCCCAGGGCGAAGAGCTCTCCGATGAGTTTGGGGACGTTTTCGGCTTCGTTGTAAGTGGGGATAACCACCATCGTTTCCAAGGCTTACCTCCAGGCCATCCTGATGGCTTCCCTGGCGGCTCTGTAGACGCTGTGGTATAGCCTGTGGCGGTCAAGGGCCTGCGGGTTTATGGTGACAAGGGCGATGATGAGGTCGGTATCTACCGCCTCAGGAGGGATTATCCCTTCCCCCAGCGAATCGGCCACAGCTCTGGCTATGGCGGCCTGAGTTGGCCCGTAAACCATGTTGGCCTGGCGGAGGTTGCGCAGTTCCACCGTGGGCACGATGAGGGTAGGAGGCCGGACGGTCAGGTTGGGCTCCAGGATGGCAGTGAGGGCTTCCCGGTAGGGGAGGGGGTAGGTGAGCTGGTAGGCGTAGGCCTCGCCCAGGATGCCGTTGCGCTTTCCGGCTATCAGCTCAACCCGGGCTTTCCCCCACCTTCCCCCCCGCCTCTCCGAAGCCCAGCCGCAGACCTTCCCGCTCTATATCCTCAGGGCCGATCCCTATCTCCCTGAAGCGTTCTTTCAAGGGGGCATCATTGAGGTGGAAGACCACTTCCTCGGGCATTATCTTGCCCAGCTTTTCCAGCTCCAGGCGGATCTCGGCCCTGTCCTCATGGACCAGGGCTCCTCCCACGCCTTTGAGGGGCTGGCGGGGGTTGCCCACATCAAGGCCCATCATGTTCAGGGCGGCTTTGACCGCCACCGCCCCGCCGTAACGGGTGAAGATCCGGCTCAGTTTCTGGACCCGGAACTGAAGCTCCCTCGCCTTGGCCAGGTCGCCTTCCTGAACTGCCCTGTAAATTTCCTGCCATATCTCAGGGTATACATTGGCCGAGGCCAGTATCATGCCCGACGCCCCTGCTGCCAGCGCCCCTACCACTATCTCATCGTGCCCGACCAGCACCTGGAGGCGGTCCCCGCAGTATTCCAGAATCTCCATCATGTAAGCGAGGTTGCCGGATGAATCCTTCATCCCCACTATGTTCGGGATATCGGCCAGGTCCTCCACCACCCTGCGAGGCAGGTATGAGTCGGTGGTCTGGGGGATGTTGTAGAGGATTATGGGGATGTCCACGGCTTTGGCCACTTCGTAGAAGTGTCTGAAGATCCCCTTTTCGGACGGGCGCAGGAAGTAAGGGGTGACAACGAGGCAAGCGTCGGCGCCGATTTCCTGGGCTTCCCGGGCAAGGAGGATGGCTTCCTGCGTTGAGGCAGCGCCTGTCCCGGCGATAACGGGTTTCTGTCCTTTCACCTCGTCTATGACGATCTCCAGTACTCTCCTCCTTTCTTCCCGGGACATGTAAACGAATTCGCCTGTGGTTCCCACCGGGACGAAGCCGTCCACGCTGGGCATGAGGTAGCGCACCAGATTCCGCAGGGCTTCCTCGTTGATTTTTTCGTCTCTATCAAAAGGCGTTACCAGGGCAGGGAAAACCCCTTTAAGGGAAAGGGCCGGCATTTCTTAGAACCTCCGCAACAGTTAATGCTTTGGAGGGATTATAAAGCAAAAAGGGGAGGAAGGCAAGGATATTGAGTGAGGTTACTTTGGAAGGGGAAGGGTGGAGGACACCCCCCATTCCCCCCGGGAGGGGGCCCTGCCCCCTCCACCTCCGATTTTGAAAAGCGAGAAAAGGGCGGGGGGACACCCCCCGCAACCCCCTGGCATAGGGGCTTCGCCCCCCTGCACCCCCCGATTTTGGGGGACACCCCCCACGCCCC
>DAOUBN010000147.1:0-3031 GCA_034432815.1 Anaerolineae bacterium
CTACACCCCCGGGGAAGAGGAAAAAGAGGGGGTGCAGGGGAACCCAGTCCCCCTGCCGGGGGGAAATGGGGGGTGTCCCCCCACGAAAACAAAATTGGGGGCGAGCTGCCACCTCCTGAAACCCGGCCACGAGGGGGCCCCTGAAGCCGGCTGAGCCCCAGATAACGGGGGTGGGGGAAAAAGAAAAGAGGCGGGGGACACCCCCCCAACCCCCAGAGGGGGCCCCGCCATCTCCATCCCCGTTTCCTCCCACCCAGACCTACTGGCAGGGAGCGAAGCCTTCATGCACCTCCCTTTTGGAGGGGAGGGCGTTGCTGATTATAATATCGTCCAGTGCGAATTTTCCCCGAGGTGGGAAGCATGGGTGAAACACTGAAGCGCCTGGTTCTTCTTTTAGCGGTTCTGGCGATGGCCGCAGGCTGCGGCCGGCCATCGGCAGAGAGGCCGGCTGTCATAGAGGCTTCGGGGACGATTGAGGCGACGGAGATAACCGTGGCTTCGGAGGTAGGGGGAAAGGTTCTGGAAGTGGCGGTGGAGGAGGGAGAAGAGGTCAGAGAAGGAGAGCTCCTCATCCGGCTGGATGACTCCGAAGCGAAGCAGAAGGTGGCGGAGGCCGAGGCTGCCCTTGAGCAGGCCAGGGCCCAGCTCCGGAAGGCCCAGAAAGGGGCGACTCCCGAAGAACTGAAGCTGGCCGAAGCTGCCTTAAGCCAGGCTCTCGCCCGGAGGGACGCCGCCAGACAGTCCTGGGAGGATGCCCTCGCCGCCCTCAAATCCCTGCAGGACCTGGAACTGGAGATAGAGAAGGCCCGGGCGGAACTCATCGCCGCCGAAGGGGAAATCCGGAAAGCGGAGGTCCAGCTCCGCATAGCCCAGATAATGCGCGACCGCTACCAGGGCGATGGCTCAGCCCAGGGCAAGACCCTCTACACATCCTATTCTTACCAGGCGGAAGCGGCGAAGGCCGCCCTTGAAGCGGCTAAGGCCAGGAAAGAAGCGGCCGAAATTTACCTTAAGGACCTGGAGGACAAGAAGGCGAAGCCATACCTCTACCTCCTCAAAGCCTATCAGGCCGAAGGGGAATACCGGCAGGCGGAGGCATCCCTCCAGGCGGCTCAAGCAGAGCTGGACAAAGCCAGAGCGGGGGCAAGGCCTGAGGAAATAGAACTCGCCCGGGCTGCCGTGGAGCAGGCTGAGGCTGCCCTGGAGATAGCCCGCTACTACTTCGCCAGGCATGCCATATACGCTCCAGCGTCAGGTTTCGTCTCGGAATGCGCCATAAAGCCCGGCGAAAACATCCAGCCGGGCAGGCCCCTGGTGACCATCGCCTCCCTGGACGAGGTGGAACTGACCCTCTACATCCCCCTTGCCAGGCTCGGATTCGTCCGGCTGGGGCAGGAGGTGGAGGTCCGGGTGGATTCCTTCCCCGGCGAAACCTTCAGGGGCAGGATCGTTTACATTTCCCCTGAAGCCGAATTCACCCCTCGCTCAGTCCAGACCAGGGAGGAAAGGGTAACCCAGGTGTTTGCCGTGCGGGTCAAGCTCCCCAACCCCGAACACAAACTCAAGCCCGGGATGTATGCCGATGCCACCATCCGCAAATAGCTGGCCGTTCTTGCTCCCCGACCTCCCGGATGCTATAATAGCATTGGGAGGTGAAAAGCCATGGAGTATTCCCAGAAGGAAGTGCTCTCAAAGGTCCTCTTCAGCCTGAAGCAGCAGGGCAAACAATCCATAGCAGAACTGGTTTTCTCCACCCGTCTGCCTTACGGGGTGATCCAGGAAGCTATAAGGGTCCTTGAGGACAGGGGCCTCATCAGGGTTGAAAGGTTAAGGTCAAACCCCGCTTCAGACGAGGAGACGGGGCTTCCGGACTCCCTGGAACTCATTGAACTGAATGAGTGAAGCCAATGCCCGACGTTGAGACTGTCCTCTGCGGCCTGGTGGCCATTGCTATTGCCGTTGCCGCAAGCTCCATGGAGCTTCTGAGCAAGTATCAGGCCCGAAGCCTCCGGGAGATTTTCCTCTCGCCTTATTACCTCTTCTTTGCCCTCCTGAATGCCCTTTTCTGCGCCCTCGTTTACTGGGCTCTTCCCTACCTGGGGAGCATCGTGGTGCGGAGCGAGTTCCTCCCCTCGCTGGAGAACCCCCTTGTGAGGGCGATCGTGGCGGGGCTGGGTTATCTGGTGATAGCCAGGACCAGCCTTCTGGACATAACCGTGAGGGGGCAGACGGTGGGGATCGGGTTTGATGCCATTTACACCACCACGGCGCAGTATCTTCTCCGGCACCACGACATGCGCCTCCGCCAGAAGATAAGGGACGATTTCATGAAGGCCTTTGCCCTCTACAGGGCCAGGCCCCACGTTTTCCTCGGAGCGGTAAAGCTCCTCATGGCTCAGCTGAGCATGGAAGACCGGGAGGAGGCAGAGGCCACTCTGGCCCGGCTCAGGGCAGGCCAGGCGAGCCTCATGGACTTCTGCTTCGGCCTTTACCTTTTGCTCAGGGAATACGCCGGAGGCGCTGAAAGCGCTGCCTCCCTCCTCTCCCAGGTTGAGGAAGCGCTCAAGTCCGATCCCGCTTACGAGAAAGACCTCAGGGAGGAAATCCGGTGGCTCACCGCCCCGGCCGAGCGGCTTCCTCAAGCCGGAAGCCCGGGAAAAGGGTCCTGGGATTACCCCAGGGCTTTTCAATAATTTCAATAATGGGAGTGCAGGGGCCCAGTTCCATGCCAGTGGGTCCGGGTGTGGAAGAACGAGGATGAATGGGGCAGGACCCCTTTGGTGGTTGCGGAGGTATCCTCCCCGCCTTTTTTCTTTTTCCCCCACCCCCGTTCCCTGCGGCTTGCCGGGCTACAGGCTCCCCCTCGTGGCCGGGTTTCAGGAGGTGCCAGCTCGCCCCCAATCTTTGTTTTCGTGGGGGGACACCCCCCATTTCCCCCGGCAGGGGGACTGGGTCCCCCTGCACCCCCTCTTTTCCCCACCCCCGTTCCCTGTGGCTTGGCCCGGCTTTTCGCGCCCCCCCCCCGGGGCGG
>DAOUBN010000148.1:0-15910 GCA_034432815.1 Anaerolineae bacterium
GGGGCCCTGCCCCCTCCACCCCCATGAAAGAGGGAAAACAGGGGGTGCAGGGGGACTCTGTCCCCCTGACGGGGGGAAGTGGAGGGTGTCCCCCCACGAAAACAAAATTTGGGGGCGAGTTGCCCCCTCCTGAAACCTGCCCACGAGGGGGCCCCTGAAGCCAGGCTGAGCCACAGGAAACGGGGGTGGGAAAAAGAGGGAAAAGGGCAGGAGGACACCCCCGAAGCCCCTGGCCGCCCTTCTGGGGGCGCATCCCTAAGATCCCCTGCAAGGGGACTTTTTCCCCACCAGTTTCTTCACGCTGGCTTTTGCTTATCCCGGTTTTGTTATATAATTGGGAAGCGGCCCAAAAATCTTCAACGGAGGCAGCCAGATGTATAAAATGTATGGCGACCTCGCCGTCTACAGCGGAAGAGCCCACCCCGAACTCGCCAGGGAGATCGCCAGCTACCTGGGAGTGGAACTCGGAGGGATTGAAATCTTTGAATTCCCCAACGAGAACATATTCGTCCGGTTGCTCTCCAGCGTGAGGGCCAAGGATGTCTTCTTCATCCAGCCCACCTGCTCCCCGGTAAACCGCAACCTCGTGGAACTCCTCATCGCCATTGACACCCTCAAGAGGGACTCGGCCGGACGGATAACGGCCGTGATCCCCTACTACGCCTACGGCCGCACCGACAAGAAGGACGAGCCCAGGGTGCCCATAACCGCCAGACTCGTGGCCGACCTGATAACCGTAGCCGGGGCCGACAGGGTCCTGACAGTGGACCTCCACGCTCCTCAGATCCAGGGCTTCTTCAACATCCCGGTGGACGAAATCCACGTCTTCTTCCTGCTGGAAGAATACTTCATGGAGAAAAACATCCCCGACCTTGTGGTCCTGGCCCCTGATGTGGGAGCGGTTAAGAGAGCCCGCAACTTCGCCGAAAGGATCGGAGCCCCCCTCGCCATAGTGGAAAAAAGGCGGTATACCGAGCCCGGCGGCTCAAAGGTGGTGGATTACGGCATAATCGGAGACGTGAAGGACAAAAATGTCCTCATCGTTGACGACGAAATAGACACCGCCTCCACCATAGCCCACGCCTACGCCGCCGCCAAAAGGTTCGGCTGCAGAGATGTGTATGTCTGCGCTGTTCACCCCATCCTCTCGCCCCCTCACTGCTACCAGAACCTGGGAGGGCTTGATATAAAAGAAATCGTGGTGACCAACACCGTGCCCATAAGCGAGGAGAAGAGGGCAAAGCTCCCCCCCATCAAGGTTATATCCGTCGGCCCGCTTCTGGGCGAAGTCATAAGGCGCATCCACATGGGCGTTTCGGTGGGAGCTCTGTTCAACGAGTAAGTAAGGAGGAAAGGTTGCTGAAGAAACTGCTGGATACTGTCCTGGGCGACCCAAACGAGAGGGAACTGAAAAAGCTTGAGCCCCTGGTCCAGGAGATAAACTCCCTGGAACCGGAAATGGAGAAACTTTCGGACGAAGACCTCCGCAAGCTCACGGAGGAATTCCGCAGGCAACTCCGGGAAGAGACCGCTTCTCTCAGGGAAAGGGTGGAGGAAAAGAGGGCCGAGCTTGAGGCTGAAGAGGACCCGGAGATAAGGGAGAAGCTGGAGGAAGAATACCACCGCCTGGACGAAGAACTCCGCCAGGCCGAGGAGAGGTTCCTGAACCGGATCCTCCCCAGAGCCTTCGCTGCCGTGAGGGAAGCGTCCAAACGCACCATAGGCCTCCGCCACTTTGACGTCCAGCTCATGGGGGGTATCGTCCTCCACCAGGGCAAGGTGGCCGAGATGAAGACGGGCGAGGGCAAAACCCTGGTGGCCACCCTGCCCGTTTACCTCAACGCCCTCACCGGCCGGGGAGTGCACGTGGTTACCGTCAACGATTACCTGGCCAAGAGGGACACCCAGTGGATGGGGCCCATCTACCACCTCCTGGGCCTCAGGGTGGGGGTGATCCAGTCCCTGGCAGCCGACCCCGCCATGAGCTCCTTCATCTACGACCCCGATTACATCTCCGAGGACGACCGCTACCAGCACCTCAGGCCTGTCTCCAGGCGCGAAGCTTACCTTGCCGATGTCACCTACGGAACAAACCACGAATTCGGCTTTGATTACCTCCGGGACAACATGGTCCAGGACCTTTCAGAGTGCGTGCAGAGGGAACTGAATTACGCCATCGTGGACGAAATAGACAACATCCTCATAGACGAAGCCAGAACCCCCCTCATCATCTCCGGACCGGCGCAGGAATCGGCCGAACTGTATAAGACCTTTGCTGCCCTCGTCCCCCACCTGACCCCCGGGGTGGATTACCAGGTGGATGAGAAAGCCCGCATCGTGACCCTCACGGAGGAGGGGATCGGGAAGGTGGAGAGGATGCTGGGGATTGAGAACCTTTATTCCCCCCAGTATTTCCACCTCCTGCCCTACCTGGACAACGCCCTCAGGGCCTATGCCCTCTACCACAGGGACAAAGACTACATCGTGAAGGACAACGAGGTCATCATAGTTGACGAATTCACCGGCAGGCTCATGTATGGCCGCCGCTACTCCGAAGGCCTCCACCAGGCCATTGAAGCCAAGGAGGGTGTCCCGATCCAGAGGGAGAGCCTGACCCTGGCCACCATAACCTTCCAGAACTACTTCCGCCTCTACAAGAAGCTCGCCGGAATGACGGGCACCGCCGCCACCGAAGCCGAGGAATTCCACAAAATCTACGGCCTTGACGTGGTGGTCATACCCACCCACAAGCCCATGATCCGCATTGATTACCCCGATGTGGTCTACAAGACTGAAGAGGCCAAGTTCAGGGCTGTAACCAGGGAGATAATCCAGCTCCACTGCCAGGACCGGCCAGTCCTGGTGGGCACCCTCTCCATAGAGAAATCCGAGCACCTGAGCTCAAGGCTTTCGCCCCAGAAACTGCAGGACCTGGCCAGGGTTATCCTGCTGAGGGATGCCCTCAACTCCCGCAGCGATATAGACAACAGCCAGAAGGAGAAGTGGAGCAAAGCCCTGAGCGCGCCCCTGGAGAAGCTTGACCCCCGGGAGATAAACTCCATGGCGCGGAAACTGGGGGTGAACCCCAACATCCTGGCCCGGGAGAACATCCTGCGCCTGGCCGAGATCCTGGGGGTGGAGGACGCCGGGAAGCTGGAGAAGATCCTGCGCGAGGGCATACCCCACCAGGTCCTGAACGCCAAGTATCACGAGAAAGAGGCCCAGATAATCGCCCAGGCCGGGAGGCCGGGAGCCGTCACCATCGCCACCAACATGGCCGGAAGGGGCGTGGACATCCTCCTGGGAGGGAACCCCGAAGGCCTTGCCCGGGAGAAGCTGCGCCAGGAAGGCTTTGACCTCACCCAGATCCGCTCGGCCGAGTGGGACGAGGCCCTCAAGATGCTCCGCCGGGGTGAGAACCCCACCACCCGCTTCCCCACCCGCTGGGCCGAAGTCCTGGCGGAAATGTTCAGGAAATGCCGGGAAGACCACAGGAAAGTTGTGGAACTCGGCGGCCTGCACATCATCGGGACCGAGCGCCACGAAGCCCGCCGGATTGACAACCAGCTCAGGGGAAGGGCCGGCCGTCAGGGCGATCCCGGCTCCTCGCGCTTCTACGTCTCCCTGGAAGACGAACTCATGAGGAGGATGGGAGGAGCCCAGGGCCTCCTGGAAAAAGTCTGGGCCGACGAGGACATGCCCATTGAGCACAGCCTCGTCACAAAGGCCATAGAACAGGCCCAGATCCGAATGGAAGGCTACAACTTTGACTACCGCAAGCACGTCCTGGAATACGACGATGTGGTCAACAAGCAGAGGGAGGTCATCTACCGGCAGCGGAGGGAGATCCTGCGCCAGAAGAACCTCCGCCCCTTCGTCATGGACATCCTAAAGGAGAAGCTTTCAGCCCTGGTGAGCGCTTACTCGGCAACAGGCACAGATGGCCGTCCCGACTGGAAAGGCCTGCATTCGGCGGTGAAAGCGGTCATCCCGCCCGATTTCCTCCCCCCGCCTGAGAGCTGGAGCGGCAGAAACCCCCGCCAGGTGGAGGAAGAGCTCCACCTCCTGGCCGAAAAGGCCTACGATTCCCTCGCCCTGACCATGGCCCGCGAATTCTGGGACGCCATGGCCGAGCAGGGCAAGCGCCTCATGGACTTCGCCCTGGAGCCCAACCCCGTCTTCCGGCTGGTCTACGATGCCGTGGCTTCGGAGCTGGGGGAGGAGCTGGAGGCGGTGAAAGCCAAACCCTTAACGGCCCTTGGGCGAAGCCTGAGGGAAAGGCTTGAGAAGCCCATAGCCAGAGCCCTGGCGCTGGGGAGAGACCGTTTCGTAATGCTCAGGGTAGTGGATTCCCTCTGGGTCAGGCACTTGACCGACCTGGATGAGCTCAAGGAAGGCATCGGCCTGAGGGCTTTCGGCCAGCAGGACCCCCTCATCGCCTTCAAGCGGGAAGCCCACGAGATGTATGAGGGCCTGCTGGCCCAGATAAGGGACCAGATAGCTCAGGGGATCCTCTACACCTCCATTGCCGTGAGGAGGCCCGAAGCCGTGCCCGCAGCCCCCAGGGTGAGGCTGCCGGCGGCTCCGGCAAGGGCCCAGGCCCAGGCTGCAGCCCCGAAAGATCCCCGCCACCTCGGGCGGAACGACCCCTGCTGGTGCGGAAGCGGCAAGAAATACAAGCACTGCCACATGCGGCAGGATGAGCTTGCGGGAAGGCGTTGAGATGGAGGAGAACAGGTTCTTTGAAAGCATGGACCCGGAACTGCTGGAGTTCATAAAGGCCAGGATAGATTCTTTTGTGAAATGGGACCTCCTCAAGCTCCTCTACTCCAACCCCCACACTGTTGACACCGCCGAGAGGCTTGCCCGCCAGTGCGGGAGGTCGCTGGAAATCGTCCTCAAGAACCTTGAGGAAATGGTGAGGGACGGCCTCCTGGAGATGCACTTCGTGGCGGGAATACCCGTCTACTCCATTTCCAGGGATGAAAATACCCGCCGGCTTGTGGAGAAATTCCTGGAAGCCTGCAGGAACAGGCAGGTTAGAGTCAGGGTGGTTTACCACATCCTGAAAAACCGGGAGGTGGGCATTGGAAAGGGTTAAAACGGGCATCCCGGGCCTTGACGAAATGCTTTCGGGAGGGTTCCTCCCCACAAGTGTAAACCTGGTGGAGGGAGCTCCGGGGACGGGCAAATCCACCCTGGGGATGCAGTTCATCTACAACGGCATCGTCAAATTCGGAGAGCCGGGCCTCCTCGTAACCTTTGAGCAGTTCCCCGAACAATACTACAGGGATGCCTGGAACTTCGGCTGGGATTTCCGCAAGCTTGAGAAAGAGGGCCTCCTCAGGGTAATAATGACCAGCCCCGAAATCCTGAAGCTTGACCTGGAAAGGGTCAGCGGGATGGTGGAGCAGGCGGTCATGGAGATGGGGGTCAAAAGGATCGTGGTGGACAGCATCACCCACTTTGAGAGGCTCGCCTCCGACCCCGTGGAGCTCAGGAACATGGAATATTCCTTCGTCAACGCCCTCAAGAGGCTGGAACTGACGGCCATCCTCACCCGGGAAAGCCCTGTCCTTCTGGGAGGGGAAGCGGGAACTTACCCCCTGAGTTACATCGTGGACTCCTACATCCTCCTCCGCTATGTGGAAATTGACAGCTGCATCCACAAGGCCATCCTGATCCTCAAGCTCCGGGGGAGCGATCACGCCAAGGACATCCGCCGCTTTGAGATAACGCCCAGGGGTATAGAAATAATGGAGCGATTTGAAGGCAGGGAAGGCCTGATGAGCGGCACCCCCCGCCGCATGGCCGAATCCTTTGTGGAAGCTTTCGTAAGGAAATGAGGCATGGAAATACTGCTCCAGCTCCTGGCCTGGACCCTTTTCTGCCTGATCCTGATAACGGTCATGTATATAGCCAGGTTTTACGAGAAGAAAAGCGGGGAGCGGACCCTTTACCAGTTCTACCCCCTGGCCGTCTTCCTCTTCCTGGTGGCGGCCATAATCTACGCTGGGAAGGGGAACGAATTCGTGGGGGACTTCCGGGGGGACATTTTCTTATTCCTGGGAGGGATGCTGACCGCGGCCCTGGTTGCTTACCTCTTTGAGTTGATGATGGGGAAACGATGAAAGAGTCAATGCTTGCCCTTCTCAGCTCCGCTGCCCTGGTGGGCGCCATATACCTGTGCTTCGTCCTGATGGAACTCAGCCGCAAGCTGGGATCCGTAACCAGGATGCCCCCTTACTACCTCCTCTTCTACCCGGCAGGGGTTTTCCTGACCGTTGCCCTTTTCTCCAGGCTTATAAAGGCTTCCATGCTCCTGGTCCCCGAGGGGGCAAGGCCCCCTCTGCTTTCCGGGAGCTTCTATCTGGCCACTTACCACATCCCCCTTTTCACAGGGATGCTGTTTGCCTTCGCCGTTACAATAAAATACTGGGGGTGGATTTTCAGGGAGAGGTAGCAGGAGATGCTTCCGGAGCGAGTGGCGGAGGAGCTCTTCTCAAAGCTGGAAGAAACTTTCCACGGCGCCGAGCCAATCCTCGCCCTCTACTGGAAGGAGAGGAACGGCTTCAAGGTGCTGTCCCGAAGGGGCGAAAGGTGGGTGCCAGCAGAAGAGGCCGGGGCAGAGGGCTGGGTCATCAGGTTGCTATCCTCCGTCATGGTGAAGGACTGGAAGAAAGAAAGGGAGACTCTCCCGGTGGACCGCTCCCTCCACGGGGTTCCGGGTTCCTGGATCGCCACCCCGCTTATGGGGAGGGAAGGACCCCTGGGGGTGCTTTCCCTCTCCAGTCCGAAACCCGGGGCTTTTGAGGAGCACCACCTCAGGCTGCTTGAATCCCTTGCCTCCAACCTGGCCCTTGACCTGGAAAATGCCATCTTGAGCGAGAAGCTCCAGAGGCAGAGGAGAGGTCTGGAATTTATCCGGAGGATAAACCTCCACATGGCCTCCGCCCCCGACCTCAAAGCTCTGGCCAGGGTTGCCACGGACGGGCTTGTGAGGCTGTTCGGAGCCGATGCCGGCTGGATGGAGATCCCCGGCCACGGCATACTGGGGAGCGCCGGAGAAATTGATCTGGTCAGGGGTTACCTCTCAAAAGCCATGGAGAAAGGCTCTGCCGTAATAGCCGAAGAACTGGAACCGGGCTCCCCTTTCCGCTCCATCATATCCCTCCCCCTCAGGAAGGGCTTTGAGAAACTCGGGGCGGTGGCCCTGGCCTTCTCTTCAGTCCACTTCTTTGACGAAGTTGAGCTACACCTGGCTGAAACCCTGGCCGAACAGATAGCCCTGGCCGTGGACAATTTACTGCTTGCGGAGGAAAGGGAGCAGAGGCTCAGGCTCCTTTCCCACCTCAACGAACTGAATCAGGCCCTCTCCAAAACTCTGGACCCCGAGGAGATAGAGGTCATAGCTGGGGAATTCCTCAGCCGGATCTTTCCAGTGAAAGCCGGCGCCCTATACCTTGAATCGGCAGGGGAAATGAGGAGCGCAGCCCGGTGGGGGGAGGAGCCGGAACTGATAGAATCCATCAACCCCGAAACCCTCCGGGAGCAGTGCAGGGGTCACATCCCCTTTGAGATATCCGGCCCCGGCGGAATGCCCGGCCTCGCAGCCCCGATCTGGCTGGCCGACAAGACCGCAGGCTTTATCCTGCTGCTGGGTTCCCTGTTGGGTAAGGAAGAAATCATCCTTCTGAGCTCGGCAGCGGGAGTCCTGTCAGGAGCCTTCCAGAAGGCCGTCCTCTACAGGGAGATGGAGAACCGCCTGGCGGAGATGGCCACCCTTCAGGCCATCTCCGAGCAGGTTATGTCAAGCCTTGAGCTTCCGGTGGTGCTGGAGACCATCGTGGAAGTGATAAAACACGTGATGGATTGCCGCGCGGCCTGCATCTTCCTCCTGAACGAGGAGACAGGCCTCCTGGAGATAAAAGCATCAAGCGGGATAACCTCCCACTGGCGGACGGAGGCCAGGCTCAGGGTGGGGGAGGGGATAAGCGGCAAAGCTGTGGCTCTTGGCCGGTCCATCTATGTGCCTGACACTTACCTTGAGCCCGATTTCATCTTCTTTGACCGCTCGGTCCGCTCCATCCTGGTGGTCCCCCTCAGGGTGAGGGGCAAAGTGATCGGCACCCTGAGCGTTGACCACACCATCCCCAACGCTTTCACCCCCGACGATGAGCGTTTCCTCTCCATCGTGGCCGGCCAGGCGGCCATAGCCATAGAAAACGCCACCCTCTACGAGCGGCTCAGGGAGAAGGCCGAAGCCCTTGAGAGAGCTTACGGTGAGGTCAGCGAGCTCTCCCGCTTCAAGAGCGAACTCCTCCAGAACGTCTCTCACGAGCTCCGCTCCCCCCTCACCTTCATAAAGGGCTACGTGGAACTAATGCGGGAGAAAGCCATGGGCCCCCTGACCCCCGAGCAGGAAGAGGCCCTTGAAGTGGTCTCCGAGAAAACGGACGTCATGACCAGGCTTGTGGAAGACATGATCACCATGCAAAAGCTTGAGAAGGAAAAGCTCAGGCTTGAGCCCGTCTCCCTGGAAGAGATCGCCCGCATATCCGTGAGGAGCGCTTCTCTCATGGCCCAGAATGCGGGGATTGAATTCAGGCTGGAGATACCCCCGGGCCTTCCCCCCGTCAAAGGCGACAAGAACCGGCTCATCCAGGTCTTTGACAACCTCATCAACAATGCCATAAAGTTCAGCCCGAACGGCGGGACCGTGACCATACGCCTCAAGGATGTGGGAGAATACATTCAGGCCGAGGTGGAGGATACAGGCATCGGAATACCCGAGGACAAGCTGGACAAGATCTTTGAGCGCTTCTACCAGGTGGATGGCTCATCCAGACGCCAATTTGGGGGGATGGGGCTTGGCCTTGCCATAGTGAAGAGCATTGTGGAAGCTCATGGGGGAAAGGTCTGGGCCCGAAGCCAGCTGGGCAAAGGTAGCACCTTCTACTTCGTGATCCCGAAGGCTTAGGATTTCGGCAACGGAGCCCTGTTGCTGCATGAAGTCCAGGTGGCACCCCCTGGCGGGGGAGAAAATCAGGGGAGTGGAAGGGGCGAAGCCCTCTGGCAGGGGACATGGGGGATGTGCCCCCCAGAAAAACAAATCAAGGGGCGAGCGGGAAACCCCTGCAACCTGGCCACGAGGGGGGCCCTGAACGTGGGCGAACCCTTAGCCAACGAGGGCGGGAAAAACCCTGGGCGTGCAGGGGGCGGAGCCCCATGCCGGGGGGAGAAAATCAGGGGGTGGAGGGGGCCTTGCCCCTCCCGGGGGGTCTGGGGGGTGTCCCCCCAGGAAAACCAACTGAAGGGGCGAGAAAGCAACCCCTGCAACCCGCCCACGAGGGGGACCCTGAACGTGGGCGAACCCTTAGCTAACGAGGGCGGGGAAATTCGGGGGTGCAGGGGGCGAAGCCCCTAACTTTGTCCGGAGGTGTCTATGGCTATAACCAACTTCGCTCAACTGATGGAAGAGGCGCGCCGGAAAGGCCCCAAAATCGTGGCTGTCGCCGCAGCCCACGAAAGAGAAGTCCTCCTGGCAGCTCAGGATGCGGAAAGACTGGGCCTCGCCGAATGCATCCTGGTGGGAGACCACTCCCTCATCCGCCGCATCGCCGCTGAAGACGGCATTGACCTGGGAAGGATGATGGTGATCCACGAACCCGACCCCGTGGTGGCAGCCCGCAAGGTCATGGAACTACTGAGCCTCGGCCACGCTCACCTGGCCATGAAAGGTAAAATTGAAACCGGCCACTTCCTCAGGGCAGCCCTGGATAAAGAGATAGGCATAAGGATAGGCAAACTCCTCACCCACGTGGGGATCTTTGAGATACCCGGCTTTGACCGGCTCATATTCATAAGCGACGCCGGCGTGGTGGTGGCTCCTACGCTGGAAGAGAAAGTAGCCATAGTCCAGAACGCCATTGACGTGGCCCAGGCCCTGGGGATTGAATGCCCCAAAGTGGCCATCCTGGCCGCTACCGAAATGGTCAACCCCAAGATCCCTTCAACCCTTGATGCCGCCAACCTCTCAAAAATGGCCGATAGGGGCCAGATAAAGGGCGGGATCGTGGACGGCCCCCTGGCCCTGGACAACGCCATAAGCGAGGAATCGGCCAGGATAAAGGGGATCCAGAGCCCTGTAGCAGGCAAAGCCGACATCCTCATCACCCCTGACATAGAAGCAGGGAACGTCCTGGCCAAAGCCATAACCTACTTCGCAGGCGGCAAAATGGCTGGCGTGGTGGTCGGAGGACGGTGCCCCCTCATAGTGGCTTCCCGTTCCGACCCCCACGAGACCAAGCTCGTATCCATAGCCCTGGGAGTGCTTTTAGCTCCGGACTAAAGGAAAGCCATGCTTTCTTCCCAGAGCCGGGAGAAAGTCAGGAAACTTCCCAAAGCGGAACTGCACCGCCACCTGGAAGGCTCTCTTCGCCTATCCACCATTGTGGAGATAGCTTCCCGGGAGCGGATCCCCCTGCCCACCACCGACCCTGAGGAACTCCGGCGATACGTCCAGGTGAACGAGCGCGAAGCTCCCGATTACCACGCCTTCCTTGAGAAGTTCAAGCTCCTGAGGCGCGTCTACTCAAGCCGTGAAGCCATCCAGAGGATAGCCTACGAGGTCGTCCTTGACGCCGCCGAGGACAACATCCGCTACCTGGAACTGCGCTTCAACCCCCTGGCCCTGGCACAGGCCCAGGGCTTCCCGCCGCGGAAAGTGAGCGAATGGGTCATTGAGGCAGGCCTCAAAGCTGCAAGGGAAAAAGGGGTCAACCTCAATTTCCTCATAACTATAACGAGGGACACTGACCCGGAAACGGCCAGGGGGCTGGTCCAGCTGGCCCTGGACCTGAGGGGCAAAGGGGTTGTGGGCCTGGACCTGGCAGGGGATGAGGTCAACTACAGGGCTTACCCTTTCGCCCCCCTTTTCAGGGATGCTCGCCGGAAAGGCCTCGGCCTGACCATCCACGCCGGGGAGGTCACCAGCCCGGGGAGCATTTACGAGGCTGTGGAAATCCTGGGAGCCCACAGGATCGGCCATGGGGTAAAAGCCATAGAGGATGCCAATGTGCTGGACCTGTTGATGTTCAGGAAAGTGGTCATGGAAATATGCCTCACCAGCAACCTCCAGACAGGGGCCGTGAAGAAGCTTGAGGAACACCCCTTCCCGGCCCTTTTCCGCCTCGGCCTTCTGGTCACCCTGAACACCGATGACCCTGGCATTTCGGGCACCACCCTTACCGATGAATACCTCCTGGCCCTCAGAGGGTTCGGGATGACTCAGGAGGAACTTCTGGCCGTGATCTGGAACGGCATTCTGGGGGCCTTCCTTCCCCCGGCGGATAAAATCAGGCTTGCTGAAGAATTCAACCGGGAACTTGAGAAACTGAACCTTCCGGCAATGCCCAGGAGAGAGGAGGTCTGGATATGGCCATAAGGAGCTTTGCCCAGCTTGTGGAAGAAGCCAAAAAGCGAGGCCCAAAGCGGCTGGCCATAGCTTTTTCCCACGAGCCAGCCACAATAATAGCCGCTCGCCGGGCATACGATGAAGGGATAGCCATCCCAATCCTGATGGGAGAAGTGGGATTGATAAAAGAGATCGCCGCCCGGGAAGGGGTTAACCTGGACAATTTTGAGCTTATCCAGGAAAGCAATGAGCGGGAAGCCTGCGCCCGCGTGGTGGAGATGGCCCGTAACGGCCAGGTGGACCTTCTGATGAATGGCTTGGCTCAGCCCGGCCACCTCCTGAGGGCAGCGCTGGACAGGGAAAAAGGCCTCCGAACGGGCAAGCTGGTCACCGATGTCAGCATCTTTGAAATACCGGGCCGGGATAAGCTCCTCTTCATAAGCGACATAGGCGTGGTGGTTTCCCCCACGCTGGAACAGAAAGTGGAGATCGTCCAGAACGCCATAGACGTGGCCCATGCCCTGGGGATAGAGTGCCCCAAAGTGGCCATCCTGGCGGCCACGGAGATGGTTAACCCCAAGATACCCGTTAGCATGGATGCGGCGAACCTGGCCAAGATGGCCCAGAGGGGTCAGATAAAGGGCGGAATAGTGGATGGGCCCCCGGCCCTGGATAACGCCATCTCCCCTCGCTCCGCGGAGATAAAAGGGATAAAGAGCGAAGTGGCCGGCGATGCCGACATCATAATCGCGCCCGACATAGAAGCCGGCAACATCCTGGCCAAAGCCATAATCTACTTTGCCCGGGGCAAGATGGCCGGGGTTGCGGTGGGAGCCAAATGCCCCCTGGTCCTCCCATCCCGCGCCGACCCGCCGGAAACCAAATTCGTCTCCATAGCTTTCGGAGTCTACCTGACCTCATACCCGATTTAACCGGGGGTGGAGGGAGCGAAGCCCCCATGCCGGGGGGCCGCGGGGGGTGTCCCCCCGCCCTTTTCTTCTTTTTCCCCCCCCCGTTAACTGCGGCTCAGCCTGGCTTCAGCCTCCCACTCGGAGGCGGGTTTCAGGAGATGCCAGCTCGCCCCCAAATTCGTTTTCGTGGGGGGACACCCCCCACTTCCCCCCGTCAGGGGGACTCCGTCCCCCTGCACCCCCCCTTTTTCCTCTTCCATGGGGGTGGAGGGAGCGAAGCCCCCTCCCGGGGGGTCTGGGGGGTGTCCCCCTCGGAAAAACCGGGGGTGCAGGGGGGGCGAAGCCCCCATGCCAGGGGGACCGGGGGATGTGCCCCCGTCTTTAAAACAACTTAAATCCCCGCAAGAAAGGGATTATGGGCTTTCTCCTGCCCGATCGTGGTGGAAGGGCCGTGCCCGGGGTAAACAATGGTCTCATCAGGCAAAATTAGGAGCTTATTGCGGATGGAATCCATGAGGATTTCATAGTTGCCCCCAGGGAAATCCCACCGCCCGACTCCCATGTAAAAGAGCACATCGCCGCAGAAGAGGATGCCTTCTTCGGGGGAATAAAGGGAAATGCTCCCGGGGGAATGGCCAGGGGTGTGGATCACCTTGAGGTAAGCTCTGCCGATTTTAACTTCATCTCCATCCTGGAGGTATAGGTCCGGCGGAGGGCTGGAGGCAAACACACCCAGGAAAAGCAAACCGCCACCCTTTCGCAAAAGCGCCTCATCATCCCTGTGGATGGCGAGGGAAGCACCGGTAGCCCTGATGATATCCTTGTTCGCCAGGATGTGGTCAAAGTGGCCGTGAGTGTTTACCACCAGAGAGACTTCAATCCCCAGCTTCTCAACCGTCTTGAGGATCTTGCCCGCATCCCCGCCGGGGTCAATGACGACCCCTTTGCCGTTGAGCTCATCGGCCACGACGTAACAATTGGTCTGAAGCGGACCGACTGTCAGGCATTCCACGATCATGGGCCCTCCTTTCCCGGGCCAGAAGTTTAACACAAAAACGCCGGGCTTTCAAAAAGGATGCCTTCGTCGTCCGGAGCGCGAGAGCGCTGGAAAAGGAGGAAAAGCATGGGGAGAAAAGAGGAGAACCTCCTTCCCTTCATTGCGGTGGCCATCGGCCTGGTGGGGATGGGGATTGCGTGCGGGTTTGTGGGTGGCCTGCTGTTCCTGCGCATGTCCAGCACGCCTGCGCCCACTCCAGCCATTTCCCCGCCTCCACTCCAGACCCCTGCCCCCACTCCGACCCCTTTGCCTTTCCCTTCCCCCACTCCGCCGCCCCTCCCGCCGGAAGCTTCCTGCGTCCCCGCCAGAGCGGCCCAGGAGGCCTTAACTGTCGCCGTTTTGGACGGGGACACGATAGACGTTAGCATTGAGGGGAAAGTTTACCGGGTCCGCTACATAGGGGTGGACACGCCTGAAGCAAACGAGCCCTTCTTCCAGGAAGCGCTCCAGGCCAACTCTTCCCTGGTCCTCAACAAAAAGCTGCTTCTGTTCAGGGATGTCTCTGAAACCGACCGCTATGGCCGTTTGCTCCGCTACGTCTTCGCCGACGGCGTTTTCGTCAACTACGCCCTGGTCAGGAACGGCTACGCCAGAGTTTCAACCTTCCCGCCCGATGTTTCCTGCGCCAGCCTCTTCCTTGAAGCCGAAAGGCAGGCCAGGGAAGCGAACCTCGGGCTCTGGGGGAGCATCGCCCCTGCTCCCACCCCTTCCCCCCGCTGCGACCCCTCTTATCCCGATGTGTGCATCCCTCCTCCGCCACCGGATCTGGACTGCAAGGATATACCCTACAGGCGCTTCCGGGTCCTTCCCCCCGACCCCCACCACTTTGACTCGGATGGAGATGGGATAGGATGCGAGCGGTAGGCTAAGGACGGCGGTTCCTCTTCAGGGTCCTGAGCAGTTCCTCCAGCGGGAGGGTATTGACGATATCCTTGGGCTCGGCCCAGCCGCGGCGGGCCATCGCCACCCCAAACTCCATGGCGTCAAGGCCGTAGAGGTTGTGGGCGTCGCTGTCTATGGCCAGCTTGACCCCCATCTCCACGGCCCGGCGGATGTAGACATCATCCAGGTCCAGCCTGTCGGGGGTGCCGTCCACTTCCAGGATGGTGCCTGTTTCCCTGGCGACCCTCAGGACTTCGTCCATGTCCACCGCGCTCTCCTCTCTCTGGCCCAGGATGCGCCCTGATGGGTGACCTATTATGTCAACGTAGGGGTTGCGCATGGCATTTATAACCCTGGCCGTGATGCGCTCCCTCTCCTGCCTGAGGCCCGTGTGGACGGAAGCTATGACAATGTCCAGGGAAGCCAGGACCTCGTCGGGGTAATCAAGGGAGCCGTCGGCCCTTATCTCCACCTCTGCCCCCTGGAGGATTTTGAAATCGGGCCAGCGCCGGTTCAGTTCGTCAATGATGGCCCTCTGCTCCCTGAGCTTCTCGGGGGTCAAACCCCTGGCGATGCCAAGACCCTGGCTGTGGTCGGATATGACCAGATACTGGTAGCCGCGGCGGCGGGCGGCTTCGGCTATCTCCTCAATGGAGGAGGCGCCGTCGCTCCAGTTGGTGTGGACGTGCAGGTCGCCCTTTATGTCCGCCAGCTCCACGAGACGAGGGAGCCGCTTCTCTCTGGCCGCCTCAATTTCCCCCCTGTTCTCCCGCAGTTCGGGCGGGATCCACTCCAGCCCCAGGATGCGGTAGACATCTTCTTCTTCGGGGCAGAGGATCTCCTCTTCCCCCCTTTTGAAGCCGTATTCGCTCAGGCTGAGGCCCATTTCCAGGGCCAGCCCTCTCAGGGCAACATTGTGCTCTTTGGAGCCGGTGAAATACTGGAGGAGCGAGCCGTAGCGTTCCGGCGGCAGGACCCTCAGGTCTACCTGGAGGCCGTTGTGGAGGTATACGGTGGATTTGGTCGGCCCTTTCATTGAGACTTCGGCCACCTGAGGCAGGCGGGTGAAGGCTTCTATGACTTCCTCCGGCCTGTGGGAGGAAGCGAGCAGGTCAATGTCCCCTATGGTAGCCTTCATCCGGCGCAGGCTTCCAGCGGCGGTGACCTTTAGGGCATAAGGTGTGGCTTCCTTCAGGGCCTGGATGATTTCCCTTGCCACCGGGAGGGCCGCGGCCAGGGGAATACGCTCGGATCGCCGGTAAAGGGCCTCAATCCCCGCCAGAATTTTGGCCTCCGACTTGACCCCGAGCCCCGGGAGAGTCCGGAGCTTCCCTTCCCTGGCCGCCCTCTCCAGCTCGGGTATGGATGTTATCCCGAGCTTCTCCCAGACAAGCCTGGCCGTCTTTGGCCCCACCTCCGGGACCTGGAGCAGGCTCACGACCCCTGGCGGTATCTCCTCCTTCAACTCCTCGTAGTAGCTCATCTTTCCGGTGCGGAGGAGCTCATCCAGCTTCTCGGCCAGGGACTTCCCAACCCCGGGTATATCGGTGAGCCTGCCTTCCCTCCAGACATCCTCAATATCGCGGCCCAAATACTCAATGCTATCGGCCGGCGGCCCGGTCTTCGCAGGGTTGTTTAACATCG
>DAOUBN010000149.1:0-2755 GCA_034432815.1 Anaerolineae bacterium
TTCGCCAGGGTTCAGGGCCCCCTCGTGGCCGGGTTGCGGGAGTCACCTTCTCGCCCCTTTAACCGGTTTTCTGGGGGGACACCCCCCATACCCCCCGGGAGGGGGCTCTGCCCCCTCCACCCCCATGGAAAAAAAGGGGTGCAGGGGGATGAAGTCCCCCTGACGGGGGGAAGTGGGGGGTGTCCCCCCACCAAAAACTAAAATGGGGGCGAGGTGGCATCTCCTGGAACCCGCCCACGAGTGGGACCCTAAAGCCAGGCTCAGCCGCAGGGAACGGGGGTGGGAAAAAGAAGAAAGAGCGAGGGGACACCCCCCGCATCCTCCCGGGAGGGAGCAAAGCCTCTTCAACCCCCGTGATCTGTTTTTCTGGGGCATACCCCCAAAACCCCTGGCTGGGGGCTTAGCCCCCTGCACCCCCCGGTTCAGGATCCAGCGCGGGAGCCTGAAGCACGGCTGAACTGCAGGGGAAAAGGCCTTTTACCCTCAGTTTCCTTAATCCGCCAGGCATGGTATAATTTCCCAAAGTGTTGCCGGAGGAAGGTTAAGGATGAGCATCTTGGATTTGTTCTGGATTTTCCTGATTCTAACCACCCTCAGTCCCATGGTGAGGCAGCGCATCCTGGAGATGGAACGCCACAGACTCATGAGGCAGCTGGAAAAGAAGCGGGGCTCCAGGCTCATAACCCTTATCCACCGCCAGGAAACCATCTCCCTCCTGGGCATACCCCTGAGTCGCTACATTGACATAGAGGATTCCGAGGAGGTTCTGCGGGCCATAAGGCTCACCCCGCCCGATATGCCCATTGACATAATCCTCCACACCCCAGGCGGTCTTGTCCTGGCGGCAGAACAGATCGCCTTCGCCCTGGTCCGGCACAAGGCCCCGGTCACCGTTTTCGTCCCCCATTATGCCATGTCCGGAGGGACCCTCATCGCCCTGGCCGCCGATAAAATAGTCATGGATGACAATGCCGTCCTGGGGCCTGTGGACCCCCAGCTCGGCCAGTATCCTGCCGCTTCTGTCCTGAAGGTTCTGGAGAAGAAGAACATAAACGAGATTGACGACACCACCCTTATCCTGGCCGATGTGGCGGAGAAAGCCAGGCGTCAGGTCTTCAAGACCGTCAAGGCTATCCTCATGGCCAACGGCTTTGAGGAGAGCAAGGCCGAAAGCCTGGCCGAAACCCTCAGTTGCGGCCAGTGGACCCACGATTACCCCATAACCTTTGAAGAGGCTCGGGAACTGGGTTTGCCTGTCAGCAATGAGATGCCTGAAGAAGTTTACGCCCTCATGAGCCTGTATCGCCAGCCGGCCCAGAGGCGCCCTTCGGTTCAGTATATACCCGTTCCATACCGCAGGGAAGAGGAGCCAAGAGGAGGCAGGAGATGATCCCCCTTGCCGATGATATACCTTCTCGCCGCTTTCCGGTGATTACTTACCTCATAATTGCCGCAAACATCCTGGTTTTCTTCTTTGAGCTTACTCTCGGCCGCTACCTGGACCGATTCATCGCTATCTTTGGCCTTGTCCCATGGCGCATAGTCCACTGGAGCGATTATCCGGCCGTTTTCATCACCATTTTCACTTCCATGTTCCTCCATGCCGGCTGGATTCACCTTTTCGGCAACATGCTTTACCTGTGGGTTTTCGGGGATAATGTTGAGGATGCGATGGGTCACCTGCGCTTTCTCGTCTTCTACCTTCTGAGCGGGTGCGCTGCTGCCGCCGCTCAGGTCCTGGTCAACCCCTTATCAAAGGTCCCGATGGTCGGGGCCAGCGGAGCAGTGGCCGGGGTGCTGGGGGCATACTTCCTTTTCTACCCGAGAGCCAGGGTTATCCTGGCCGTCCCTTTCCTCTTCTACCTCCAGATGATTTCCGTCCCCGCCCTCCTGGTCCTGGGGAGCTGGTTCCTGATCCAGCTCCTCAACGGCTTCGCCACCATAACGGCCTCCACCGCCGTGACCGGGGGAGTGGCCTGGTGGGCTCACGTGGGCGGGTTCGTGGCGGGACTGATCTTCGGCCCTATCTTCCGCAAAGGTCATTCCGAAGATTACTACGACTATGAGGATTATGAGTAAAGCCTGGTGGCCCCTTGTCCTCCTTACGATCCTCTCCTTTTCCCTCGGAATCTACCGGCTTGACGGCCAGAGCCTGTGGTATGACGAAGGGGTTTCCGCTTACCTGACACGATTGAGCCTATCCGAGCTGACCTGGTGGACTGCCGAGGACATCCAGCCCCCTCTTTACTACTACCTCCTTTACTTCTGGACCAGAGCCGCCGGCCGTAGCGAGTTCTCCCTCCGTTTCCTCTCCCTGTTTTTCGGCGTTCTGATGGTGCCGGTGGCGTGGGGAGCAGCCTCAAAGCTCATGGGCAGGAAAGCCGGCCTCCTGGCAGCCTTCTTGACAGCCCTTTCCCCCCTCTACCTCTGGTATTCCCGGGAGGCCAGGATGTATACGATGCTCACCTTCCTTTGCTTGCTCTCCTTCAGGCTCTTCCTGGAAATCCGGGGGAGGGGCTTCTCCCTGCCCTTGCTTTCCGCCTGGGTGGGCGTCATGGCAGCGTCCCTCTACACCCATTACTTTGCCGCCTTTGGGATGTTTTCCCTGGCCCTCATGGCCCTTTCGCTTCTGGCAAACAGGCGTGTTAGAGAGGCCCTCTGGCTGATCGTGGGCGAAGGCTTTGCCCTGGCGGATTAAGGAAACTGAGGGTAAAAGGCCTTTTCCCCTGCAGTTCAGCCGTGCTTCAGGCTCCCG
>DAOUBN010000150.1:0-4575 GCA_034432815.1 Anaerolineae bacterium
CACAGCGGGGTGGGGGGGGGGGGCGCAACCCCCGTGGCCGGGGGGATGCGGGGGGTGTCCCCCCGCCTTTTTCTCGCTTTTCAAAATCGGGGGTGGAGGGGACTTTGCCCCATCCCGGGGGGTCTGGGGGATGTCCCCCCAGGGAAAACAAATCAAGGGGCGAGAAGCTTTCTCCTGCAACCTGGCTGCGAGGGGGACCCTGAACGTGGGCGAACCCTGAGCAAACGAGGGTGGGGGAAAAGATGAATCCAAAAACCATTTTGGAAAGTATCCTCTTCATAGCCGACGAGCCGGTGGAAATAGACCGCCTGGCAGAAATCCTGGGCATTGACGGAGAAACCGTCAGCGCCCTGGTAAATGAACTGGCAAACGAATACTCCGGAAGGGGTATACGCCTCCAGCGCCTGGGAAACAGAGTCCAGATGGTTTCAGCGCCAGAAGCCGCCCCCTACGTGGAGAAATTCCTGGAACTGAAACCCTCCCGCAGGCTCTCCCAGGCTGCCCTGGAAACCCTTGCGATAATAGCCTACCTCCAGCCAGTGACCAGGGCCCAGATTGAAGCAATAAGGGGAGTAAACAGCGACGGAGTCATCCGCTCCCTCCTGAGCAAAGGGCTCATAGAAGAAGTAGGCCACCTGGATTCTCCAGGTAGACCTGCCCTCTACGGGACCACCTTCCAGTTCCTCCAATATTTCGGCCTTGAGCGACTTGAAGACCTTCCGCCACTGGAAGAAGAAAATGCGTAAGGGAGCCTTAATCCTGGTCCTCCTGAACCTTTTGACCCTGGCCTTCGGCCCACCAGCCCTGAGAGAGAAGGACGCAGCCGGCCTCAAACTCTACCCATGCCAGGTCAGAGAAATGGCAGGGAACAAACCCCCGCCCATTGAAGCCAGAGCCTTCCTCCTGGCCGATTACGCCACCGGCGCCATCCTCCTGGCCCGGAACGAACACGAAAAGCTCCCCCCCGCAAGCCTCACCAAGATTATGACGGCCATCCTGGCTCTTGAAAACTCCTCCCCGGGCGACCTGGTCACGGTGAGCAGAGGGGCAACGGAAGTGGAAATGCCAAAATTGGGACTTATGCCTGGGCAGAAAATTCCGATGGAAGATTTAATATATGGCCTGCTCCTCATCTCGGCCAACGATGCTGCCGCTGCCATCGCCGAACACATCGCCGGAAGCCAGGAAGCCTTCGTGGAAATGATGAACCGGAAAGCAGCCGAACTCGGGATGAATGACACCCGCTTCGCCAACCCGCAGGGCTTTGACGACGATGGGCACTATTCCACCGCCTATGACCTCTGGCTCCTGGTCCGCTACGCCCTGGCCAACCCGGCCTTTTCCGCCCTTGTGGCAACCCGGGAACACGGCGGCATGATTTCCACCAACCGCTTCCTTTTCCTGTATCCCGGTGCCGATGGAGTCAAAACTGGAACAACACCCCTCGCCGGGGAATGCCTGATAGCCTCAGCCACCAGGGGGAACCAGAGAGGAATCGTTATCCTCCTCAACAGCCCCGATCGCTACGGGGAAGCGGCTTCGCTCCTGGATTACTACTTCCAGAACTACACCCTCGTGCTCCTCGCCAGCCCGGGCCTTGACCTGGTGAGGAAACCGACGGGGGAAACCGTTAAGCTGAAGGTTGAAGGGGAAGGATTCATCCTCGCGGAAAAGTGGAAAGCCCCCTTGCTCCGGTTCTACCGAAGGCTTTCCTCCGGTGAGCTTCTGGTTTACTTTGGTGATGATGTAATCCTCTCCAGACCTTTCAAAGCGGCAGAAAATTAAATGGGCCGGGTCATCCCCGGCCCTCTGGTTTTACTCTACCCCCTTAACCCGCTGGTAGGCCAGCTTGGCGAGCCCCCCAGCAACGTGGGACTTGCTCCTGACCCTGCCCTCCAGGCGCCTCATGACATCCTCAGGGTTCGCCCTGAGGATATTCCTCACAGCGGGCCTGGCCAGGCCCAGGAAAGCCGCAATCTCGTCCTCGCTCTTCTTCTCCTCATTGGCCAGGACCACGCTGTAAGCCGCTTCCATAAGGCTGGGGAGCCAGGTTAGCCTGCGGTATTCCATGAGCTTGCGCGGCCCACCAGCCAGGTTTATGGCTTCAAGGAAGACTTTCATGGCCATATCGTCCAGTGAATACTCCTTCGGTTCTACCACCTTCATCGCTCTCACCTCCTTCCCCCCTGGTTCTTGAAGCTATTTCGCTCAAACGCGGCCCTATACGCACAAGGCCGCTTTCCGTTATCTCCATGATGTGGGTGGAAGTATCGTGGCCGCAGAGCCTGCAGCCATCTATCCGGAAAAGCCTGACGATCTCTCCCACAGGCCTGCGGTATAGGCTGGCTTCGTATTTGTTGGTTATCAGGACCTTGGAGAGGACCATGGAACCATCCACTATATGGCTTACGGCATAGCCTCCAGCGGCTTCCGCCGAGAGGCCTTCGTGGCCGCTTCTCTTCTGGGATACCAGCAGAGCTGTCTGATGCCATTCTTTCAGGAAGTTGAACACCGCCCGTACTATATCGCGGGCAAACACCTCTTTGGTTTCATAAAGGCCTGTAATGGAATCTATCACCACAGCTTTCGCTTTGTATTGCTTGATAGCGTAAGCCAGAGTATTGAGGAAGGTCTGAATGCTGTTGCGCAACTGGTAGTAAGAAGCGCCGTCAATGAAAACCACCCGCTCTTCCACCAGGGAGGGGTCAACCCCCATGGCTAAAGCCCTGTTTTTGAGGCCCATAGCCACAAAAGCGGCGGGGCTCTCCAGAGTGGCGAAGACGCAGGCGTGGCCCAGGGCAACCTGCTTTATAGCGAATTGCTCCACCAGCAAGCTCTTTCCGGTATCAGCCACGCCCGTTATGTTCCAAACGGAATAGCGGGGGATGCCCCCAAGAAGCCTGCGCACCGGCCTGCCATCCACCATACTTGTGGTGAAGAAAAGCTCATCCAGCCCCTCAACCCCGGTAGGCACCCCCTCAAGGCGAGGGATCTTCCCTGCGAAGTCCTTCATCGTGCCCACGCTCTCCAAGACGGCTTCGGTCATCTTCGCGCTCCCTAATAAACCATTTTCCAGAATATATTATAACGCCAGAATTGCCCGGCGTCAAGTGCCAGAACTGGGAATTTTGCCAGGGAAAAGCGCCCGATGGTATAATAAGCATAGGAGGAGGAAAAAGGGGATGGATCTGAGAGGGTTTATCGCTCTGCTCCGCAGCCAGGGGCTTATGAAAATCATTGAAGAGCCTGTCTCGCCTCACCTGGAAATGGCTCGCCTTATGGCCTCCCACCAGGAAATCCCCTTGCTTTTCAGGAACATACCGGGATACGACGGCGAGGTGGTTTCGGGCGTGTGCGCCAGGAGAGAACTAATGGCCTTGGCCCTGGGCGTGAAGCCCCAGGAATTGATCCGGACTCTGGTGAAAGCAATGGAGAACCCGGTTGACCCCCCAATTGTGGATAATCCTCCTTGCCAGGAAGTGGTGGAGGAGAAAGTAGACCTCACTAGGCTGCCAATCCTGAAGCACCTCCCGGATGATGGCGGGCCATACGTAACAGCAGGGGTTGCCATCATCAAAGATCCGGATTACGGACGCAATGCTTCCTTCCACCGCCTTATGCTCATAGACGAAAGGCGTTTTGTGGCCAGGGTTGTGGAAGGACGTGGAACTCATACCGCCTGGAGCAAAGCGCCAGGCGATCTGGAGATAGCCATAGCCATAGGGCTTCCCGTCCATGTCCTCCTGGCTGCCTCCATGTCCCCGCCCATGGGAGTGGACGAGCTCTCAATAGCTAATGCCCTCTCCCCCACACCTCTGGCTCGCTGTCTCACAAAAGACCTGGAAGTCCCGGCCTGTGCTGAAATCGTCCTGGAGGGGAGGCTCACCAAGAAACTCGCCCCTGAAGGCCCCTTCATAGACCTCACTCAGACCTGGGATTACGTGAGGGAGCAGCCGGTTCTGGAGGTGGACCTGGTGACGCACAGGAAAAGGCCTGTTTACCACGCTCTTCTGCCCGGAGGGGCAGAGCACCGGATGCTGATGGGCATACCGAGGGAACCCACGATTTTCGCTGCTGTCAGCGAGGTGGTGGAGTGTCTGGATGTGAGGGTTACTCCCGGGGGGATGTGCTGGCTCCATGCTGCGGTAAAGATCCGCAAGAGGGGTCCTGATGATGGACTGAAGGCTATAGAAGCGGCTTTCAGGGGCCATCCATCCCTCAAGCATGTGGTGGTTGTTGATGAGGACATAGACATTGACCGGCCTGAAGAGATTGAGTGGGCCATAGCCACCCGCTTCCAGGCCGACAGGGGTCTTGTGGTTCTCAGGGACCAGCCAGGAAGCTCTCTCGATCCTTCGGCGAAGCATTCTCCTGGCCGGAAGACGCTGACGGCGAAGATGGGCCTTGATGCCACAGTGCCCTGGGGGGCCGATCCGGGGAAGTTCAGGAAGGTGAGGTGGTAAAAAAAAAGAAGTTCCCCTGGCAACGACCTACTTTCCCAGGGGCTCGCGCCCCCAGTATCATCGGCGCTGGCGGGCTTAACTTCCGGGTTCGGAATGGGACCGGGTGTTTCCC
>DAOUBN010000151.1:0-3974 GCA_034432815.1 Anaerolineae bacterium
CGTCCAGAGGATGCCCCCGCCCGATCCGGAACTGGTCCGTGCCATCGTTGGGGCGCTGGTGGAGAACCCTTCCCCGGAAACCATCGCCCGGGTCCTTTCCATGGCGGGCATCCGGACCACAGAGTTGCCCGAGAATATGGCGTTTATAAATGAAGTGCTGGACGCGCTGCCCGATGAGTTGGTGGACCAGTTGCTCGTTCATTACGTGAACGACCTATACGCGTGAGGTTAGCCTGAAGAGGCGCTGGCTGCGAGGCGATGCCCCCTTGCCACAGTTCCGGCGTAGCTTCAGCAGGGCTTTTCAACTCTCTCGCGCATCCGGACGAGGGATGGGGAAAAAGAGAAAAAGGGCGGGGGACACCCCCGCAGCCCCCCGGCATGGCCTGTCCCGTAGGTCACAGAAACATGCAGACTGCGAGGAGAAAAGGGGGTGGAGAACTGGGGCTGCAGATACCACCCCCGCCTCCGCATCTCATCGGCCAGCTGAAAAACGTTGACCGTGTCAGATGTGAAGGCGAACATGCACATATCTGGCTGCCCCAGGATTCTCAGCCCTTTTATAGCTTTGATCCCTTCCACAAGCCTCCGGGTCGCCTCGTGCACAGTCCGCACAATGTGGCAGTATCCTTCCTCCCCGAGGTAATTGAGGATCGCCCAGGCTCCGGCAATGGGCGCGCCGGACCGGCTGCTCAGCACCGTTGGATTGATCAGAGTATATCCTGTAGTCCCGGAGCAAGCGAAAATCTGATGCCGCCGCAGGCTTTTATCCCGATAGAGGATCGTTGAGCACCCTTTCGCCGCATACCCGTATTTGTGCATGTCCACCGATATAGAAGTGACGCCGGGCACGCTGAAGTCAAAGTCCGGGACCTGATAGCCCATTTTGCGGAGAAAAGAGAGGTAAATGCCACCAACGCAGGCATCCACGTGGAAGAGCACCCCATGCTCCTGCGCCAGCGCGCCGATTTCCGGGATGGGATCCACCACGCCATGAGAGTAGCAGGGAGCGGAAGCGACCAGGAGGATGGTGCTATCCGTGATGGCCTTACGCATTGCTTCCACATCAGCGCGGTAGGTTTCTGGATGGAACGGGACGGTCACAGGCCTGATTCCAAAGTATTGTGCGGCTTTGTGGAAGGCCGCGTGGGCCGTCATCGGCAGCACCATCTCGGGATTTTTCACCCATGGCCGTTCGGCCCGGGCCCAATCCCGCGCCGCCTTGACCGCCAGCAGGATGCTTTCCGTCCCCCCCGAAGTGACATTCCCCACAACCTTCTCATCCCCTCGCAGGAGGTCCGCTAACATGCGGACCACTTCCGTCTCCAGCCACAGCAAGCTGGGGAAAACCGTAGGGTCCAGCGCGTTCTCCGTCAGAAACATCGTATAGGCACGGTTCACCACCTCGCGGACTTCATCCCCGGGATCGTAGACATAGGCCCAGACCCGCCCACCTCTCCAGTCCATATCGTGGGCTTTAAAGCGTTCCAGTTCGGCGAAGATCTCTTCTTTAGGACGGCCTTTCCTGGGAATTGGCATAGCTCCTCCTGTTTTTATCGCCTGGCGCACCTTCCTGCGCCTATGCACCCTTTGCCGTGCGGACTCGTCCCAGCGGGTATTTATACATGCAATAGGCGATAATGAGGCAAGCGATGATCGGAGTGATGCCGATAAGGAATCGGATCCCCCAGACTGCGCTGGCGGGCTGGACGTTGCTCCCGGCAATGTATCCGGCAGCGGACATCGCGGCGGCAAAAAGCGCCCCCTGAGCGGAGAAAGCCAGCTTGATAATCCCCGCATTCATCCCAAAGAAGATGCCCTCCCTCCGGTAGCCGTGGCGGGCAGCATCATCATCCACTATCTCTGAGAGGACCGGGAACGGCATAATCATAGACCCTGCCAGCCCTGGAGCGGCAAGGACAGTCCCCAGAAGGCCTGTGCAAAAGTCGCGAGCGAAGGTCATCACCAGAAAGCCAGGGATGAATACGAAACTGGCCAGGATCCAGGTTTTCCGGTAGCCAAGGCGGGGGATAATGGGCCGCCAGAGAAGGACGGAAGGGGCAGTGAGCAGAATGGGCACCCCCAGCAAGATGGCCTCCACATCCCCGGGATTCATCCGAACTCCGAACACCTCCGTTGGGCCCAGAATGCCGAGGGCATATTTGCGCCAGAAGGGGAGCGTCGCTGCCAGGACAAGCCAGATATACTCCTTGGCCATATTCGCGCCCAGGAACCAGCGGAAAGGCCGGCTGGACAGCACTATCCTCAAGGACTGGAGCAACCCAACGGCTCCCTCCTCTTCCACCGGATGTTCCCGCACCCCGATGACCGATACCAGATACCCGGCGGCGACCAGTGCCCCCATAATAGCCCCCATCCAGACGTATCCGACCTTATCCGCTAAGATTGGAGCCAGGATATAGGAAAGCAGGAGAGCTATAACTGCCAGCACCTCCCGTGCTGCAGACAGGTTAACCCGATCTTGCACTGTCGTGGCGATCTCCGGAAAAAGCGAGGTATAAGCAATCCAGGTGAGGCTGTAGATACCGTCAAAGATGAAGAGGATGAGGAAGAAGTATGCTGCCAGAATAACTGGATTGTGCCCTGGGGGTGTCCAGAGAAAGAAGAAGGAAAGGCCGAGGGGGATAGCGCCGAAGAGCACATAGGGGACCCTCCGGCCCATCCGTGAGCGTGTCCGATCGGAAATCTGGCCCATGAGCGGGTCATTAATAGCGTTCCAGAACCCGTAAATAGTCCAGATAATGCCCGCGATTGCCGCATTCAGCCCCAGCATATCCACATAGTAAAACTGAATGCGATTCCCGAAAACCTGATAAGCGATAGTATTAGCGAAATTGCCCATAGAATAGCGGATATAAAAAAGCGCCTTTTTCATGAGCCCTCCAGATGGCTGGGATGACACCGATTACATAATCCCCACTACCATGGCCTAACAAGCCATTGAAACTGCTTCAGGACAAAAAAACCGATGCAGTGCACTATTGCTTCATCCATATTTTGATTTTGGGACATGAGCGGGGCAGCTTCTGGCGGGCATTCCGCGAATTGAATCGCCAATGAACGGTAACTTGAGTTCCGCACTTGAACCCAGGCAAATACTTTATATCCCCGAGCCGCTGGTCCGGGCCCTCTCCATCTAACGCTAAAGACGCTTTCCTCCGGGGTCAGGAAGGTTTCCAAGATGTCCAGATGTTTTGGCACTTCCACTCGCACTCGGCGCAGGACCCGGCCAAAATAAACCATAACACACCACTCGCGGCAGATTTCCAACTGCTGGAGGCACTCCTCAAATTTCTGATGACTGAAGTGCACCTGCCCGAGGGTTAGAGCACTGGAGCACTCTCCTGCGCTCGTCCGTGCCCCTTACTCCCTTGGAAACACTCACCAAATGCTCTCAGCAGGTAGTGGGCTTCGGCCTGGATTACGCCGACCTCTTCTGCCCCCTCCCCACCATCGCGACGTTGAAGCGAGAGGTGTACGAACCCCGCTAAGGCGAGCCTGGGGGAGAAACAGAGGCGGCGCGGCGGCTTCACCGCCGCGTCGCCTCTCATTCCGGAGAGTTCACCCCCTCCACCGGGCCAGCGCCTGATCCCAGGAATCCACCCTTTTGTCCCGGACCAGTAGGACCTCCTGCTCCCGAGCGGCCGTCCCGGCGATGGAGGTGGCCTCCTCCCGTCCGGCCACGGCGGAGATGGTGGCATTCGGCCGCCAGGAACCATTTTAATTGTGGTTGCGGATAAGAAAGAAAAACGTGGGGAGACCAATTGGTCTCCCCACACCAAACACCCCTTCGGGAAAGTTTAGGGTACGGGCATAGCATTGTAGTCTTCAGCAGCGGTGCTGCTGGTGGATGGTACATAGGTGGCAACACGGGCGACCGCTATGAGCTGGCAATTGGACGCAGTGCAATTGATAATCGCCCCGCCACCGAACCCAGTTGCAGGCGGTTCGGCCAT
>DAOUBN010000152.1:0-2415 GCA_034432815.1 Anaerolineae bacterium
CCTGCTGGGCCTCGGCATCATCCTTCAGTTCAGGGTTGCCACCACCCGCACCCTCCAGGCCGAACTGGATGGGAAAGCCATTTATAGAGGGAAGGAGTTGGCAGCCCGGGCTGCGGACCTGGTCCTCACCAATGACCTTTTTGGCCTTTATGAACTCGTAAGGGAAGCTGTGGAAAACGATGAAGACATCCTCTACGCTTTCATCCTTGACCCCCAGGGCGAGGTCCTGGTCCACTCCTTCGGGAAAGGGTTCCCCAAGGATCTGCTCAGGGTTAACCGCCTTTCCCCCGGCGAACCTTACCGGCTCCAGATCCTTGACACGGAGGAAGGCCTGGTGCACGATGCGGCGGTGCCCATCTTTGAAGGGCGCGCTGGAGTGGTGCGGGTCGGGCTTTCCGAGCACCGCATCCGCGCCCGGATTTCCTCCATAACCCGGATGCTCCTCCTCATAGCGGGCACTGTATCCACCGCTGGCTTACTGGTGGGCTACCTGCTGACCTGGGTGCTGACCCGCCCCATCCTCCAGCTTGTCCGGGCCACAAAGGCTGTAGCCAGAGGGGACTTCAGCCAGCGGGTCCCCCCGTGGGCTAAAGACGAAGTGGGAGAACTGAGCGCTTCTTTCAACCAGATGGTTGAAGCCCTGGCCAGGGTATACAGGGAGCTGGAGCAAAAAGAGGAAGTGCGCCGCCAGCTTCTGGAAAAAATTATCACCGCCCAGGAAGAGGAGCGCAGGCGCATCTCCCTGGAGCTTCACGATGAGACGGGGCAGGCTCTCAGCTCAATCCTCATGGGACTCACCGCCCTTGAGAACCTCCCATGCCCGGATAACCTCAGGGAAAAGGTGAAGGAATTGAAAGGGATAGCCGTCCAGGCCCTGGAGAGCATCCACAACCTTTCGGTGGAGCTCCGGCCCCGGGCCCTGGATGACCTGGGCCTCGTCACGGCCCTGGAGCACTTCCTTTCCGACTGCTCCAGGAGATATGGCCTCAGGGTGGAATTCCAGACCCTGGGAATTGACAACGACCGTTTCCCTTCCTACATAGAAACCGCCCTCTACCGCATAATCCAGGAGGCCGTCTCCAACGTCATCCGCCATGCGGAGGCCTCGTCGGTGAGCGTCCTCCTTGAGAGGAGAGCCGGCTCCCTGGTAGCCGTGGTGGAAGATGACGGGAAGGGGTTTGATCCGGAGAGGGTGTTCAACCTGGATGATGAGAGGAGCCACCTGGGCCTCTGGGGCATGAAGGAGAGAGCCTCCATGGTCGGCGGGACCCTGACCGTGGAATCGGCACCGGGGGAGGGGACCACCATCTTCGTGGAAATACCCATTCCAGAGGGGCCGGATGAAGGGGAAAATCCGCATCCTTATCGCTGATGACCATGCGGTGCTGCGGGCGGGCCTGAAAATGCTCTTAGAAGCCCAGCCCGACATGGAAGTGGTCGGGGAGGCGGCCACGGGGAAGGAGGCCCTGGAGCTGGCCTCCCTCCTCGCACCCGATGTGATCCTGCTGGATATAACCATGCCGGGGATGGAAGAATTCAGAGCCCTCCGCGAACTGCGGGAGAAAGTCCCATCTGCCCGAATCCTCATCCTTACCATGCACGACCATAAAGGTTACCTCAAGCGGGCCCTCCGGGAAGGAGCCAGCGGTTACGTGGTGAAAAAAGCCGCCGATGTGGAACTTATCTCAGCCATAAGGGCTGTATATCGGGGCGACCTCTACATCCACCCTTCCGTGACCAGGGCTCTTCTGGAGGATGCCCTGGATGCAGAAGCAACGAGAGGCGAGGGGGTCTTCCGCCCCCCACCTGAAATGCTGAGCCCGAGGGAGAAAGAGATCCTCCGCCTGGTGGCCCTGGGCTACACCAACAGCCAGATAGCCGAAAAGCTCTTCATAAGCGTGAAGACGGTGGAAACATACAAGGCCAGGATAAAGGAGAAGCTCGGCCTCAAAACCAGGGCAGCTATGGTCCGCTATGCTCTCCAGCAGGGCCTCCTTAAGGAAGACTAACCCCTCAGCCCAGCCTGTCGGGGAAAAACCTTACAGGGTTAGCCTTTTTGAAGGGTTTTCCCCGGCAGATTTTACAGGCTTCCGCCGATAGACAGCTTCCCTCTCTCCCCCTTAAAATTTACTTCGGTCTCAATCCACTTCAGGGGTAGGCCTATGCTTGCGGCAACCCAAATTAAAAGTATGGTCCTGCGCATGTATGAGGATCTGGACCGCGCCCTCAAGAAGCCCGTCCACGAGCGCCACTGGGGGATGGTGATTGACACCCGCAAGTGCGTGGGATGCCACTCCTGCACCATCGCCTGCAAGGCCGAAAATAAACTCCCCCCGGGCGTCGTCTACAACGTGGTGATAGACGAGGAGTTCGGGACCTACCCGAACGTGGCCCGGCGCTTCATCTCCCGCCCGT
>DAOUBN010000153.1:0-2460 GCA_034432815.1 Anaerolineae bacterium
TCACGGAAGCCAGAAAGGCTTTTTAACCAGAAAGCCGTCAATGATTACCGGGCGAGAAAGAGTAGCGTGAGCTTTTACCTTCACCGTGTGCTCCTGGTAGGAAAATCCCTCAAACACTGGGATGAACTCCTGCCATTTCTCCTCCGGCGCCGCCAGGCCGTAGCTGATGGTTCTGCCATTTGCTTCCACCTCTATTCTCCCCATCCCCGGCCCCCTGGTCACCACAAGGTAAAGAGCTGAGCCCTTGACTCTGAATTCCAGTTCGCTTTCGGAAGTTGCTTTTACATAGCTTCCCAGAACTGCCCTATTATCCTCACCTTTCTCCCACCGCCCGCGGTAAGTTACGGCCCAGTGGTCTTCCTGGTGGAACCCGGGATACATTACCCTGGCCCGGGATATGTAGTCCTTGAGGGCATAGTAGACGGGTAGGAGAGTGAAATCGGGCTCTGCCATCCGGAAGAAGTATTCGGGCTTCCCCTCTTTCAGCCACTGGTCCGAAGGGCGCTTGAAGAACCAGAAGTTGACCACCCCCACCCACGGCCATTCTTCCTGGGCTCTCTGGTATGCCATTACGGCGTAACGGGCCTGCTGCTCAGGGGTAACCCTCCCGTAAGGGGCCGGCAGGCCTTCGGGGACAGTGTTCCAGTTCATTTCCGAAATCCAGATCGGTTTCTGAGCATCGCCGTTTTTCACCATGATGTCCCTGATGAAAAGGACCCGGGAGTAGTTGATGACCCTGGGGTTCATTCGGCGGTCGTATGGGCCGGACCAGAGCCCGTATCCCTGCATGGCCATGATGTCAAAGTAATCTTTCGCCCCGGCATCATACATCCGCTGAAGGAAGATGAAATCGTTCATGTCCCTTGGGCCGAGCTCAATAGTGGAAGCCAGCGCCCCGCAGATTACAACCACGTTCGGATCGGCCTGCTTGGCCCGGGTGTAGGCGATCTTGAGGAGCCGGGTGTATTCTTCGGGGTTTACGGGCTGCTCGCCCCATTCGGGGTAGATATTGGGCTCGTTCCATATCTGGTAGTAGCGTATCCGGCCCCGATAGCGGCTCACCACTGTGTAGACGAAATCGCCAAAGTCTTCAAAGTTGTCCGGGGGGGCGAAGGTCCCGCGAGCATCTCCATCGGCTCTGGACCAGGAGGGCGGGTTGGAGAGGCGCACTATGAGCTCCAGGCCATACTTTTCGGCCAGGGAAACGATATGATCGTATTTCTCCCATGCCGAGCGGTAGGGATAATGCCTCCGGTCCTGGAAATCTCCTTTCCCGTGGATTTCAATATCTTCCCAGGGGAATTCCTGGCGTATCCAGTGGAAGCCAGCCTCAGCTATGAGCTTCACGGCCTGTTCCCGCTTCTCTGGCTCTACTTCCTGTTCAAGGAAGGTGTTTATGCCGAAGGGGTTGACTCCAGCGTGGGCTACGGGGACGTAGAAATCAGTCTGAAGGGGAGGGCGGAGGTGGGAGGAGAGGAGCTGAGTCAGGGCGCTGAGCTGGGAGAGGGGCTTTTCCTCGCCTGTGAGGTAAAAGGGCAAGCCTGATTTCATAAAGATGAAGATGGAGAGAAGGAAAAGGGAGGACAGCAGGAGGATCAATCTGAATTGCACAGCAGTTCTTCCTCCGGGAGGGTGGCCAGGAACTCAGCGACCTCGCGGCGGGCCTGTTCAAATAGCTTGAGGAGGGTTTCGTCGCTCTCTTTGAAACCTGCCACGGCTCGCCTGGCGCAGGTCACGCATCCCAGGGAAGCTTTGTAGCTGCCGAGGTTGCAGTTAAGGCAATTGCAAAGCCTTATGATGAGGAGGGAGAAAGCGAGGCTCTCCTCGTGGTCTTCCGGGAGGGTAGCTATTCTGTCCACCAGTTTCTGCCACTTGCGACCTCTCAGGTTTCTCAGGGCGTAGACGTTTCGGTGTGGGAAAAGGATTTCGCTTTTAGGATACATCAGCCGACCCCCGGGAAAATTCAATTCTGATGGTAGCACAGGGGCCAGGGCTTTGTCAAGGGGTTACAGGATAAAGAAGAAAGAGGCTGCATGGGGGCTTTGCCCCCCTGCACCCCCAGATTGAAAAAGGGGGTGGAGGGGGCCATGCCCCCTCCCAGGGGGCTCGGGGGATGTGCCTCCGAAAGGGTAAAGAGTGGGGGCGAGGTGGCAACTCCTGAAATCCGTCTACGAGGGGGCCCCTGAAGCTGGTTGAGCCACAGGGAACGGGGGTGGGAGAAAGAGAAGAAGGGGCGGGGGGACACACCCAGCAGCCCCCGGCATGGGGGCGTTGCCCCCCTGCACCCCTGATTTTTCCCACCCTCGTTTGCTGAGGGTTCGCCCACGCTCAGGGTCCCCCTCGTGGCCTGGTGGCAGGAGTTCCCTTCTCGCCCCTTCTAAAGAAGAAAAGAGCGGGGGGACACCCCCCGCATCCCCCCGGGAGGGGGCTCCGCCCCCTCCACCCCTATGAAAGGGAAAA
>DAOUBN010000154.1:0-23165 GCA_034432815.1 Anaerolineae bacterium
GGTGCCGATGGTGGTGAGGCTTGTGGGGACCAATGAGGAAGAGGGAGAAAAGGTGGATGAAGCTCATAATCCATCCGGCTTTTCAGGAGCAGAGCCCACAGATAGTGGGGATGGCCCTGGCCTGGGCCAGCATCCATTTCCCCCCACCCTTCACTTTCAGGGTGAGGAGCTACGAAGGAGCGCTGGCCAGAGGCCTTGAAGAGTGGGGCCTGCCCCCTCAGAAAAGCCTTTCCATAATGGTCAGGGATACCCTGGCCATGGGGAAGGTGCTTCTGCGACACATACCGGCAATATCCTGAAGGAGGTGGATGAAGAAATATGGAGCACGCTGAAGAAATTACCGAACTCAAAGTCAGACCAATTGAAATAAGGGACGACCTGGATGCCTTGCTTGCGGTCCTCCCTCCCCATATTGAAGAAGCCCTCAGGCGCATAAACCGGGGGCACGAACTCCTGGAGGTGGTGATGGACCTGGGGAGGCCTCCCGAGGCCCGCTTCGTCAACGGGGAGGTCATCCTGAGCGAGAAGGAGGTAACTCAGGAGGACATTGACTACGTGGTCTCCAGGATAAGTGAGTTCGGGGAGGACAACAGGGCAGGGATAGAGCGGACCCTCCACCGCATCTCGGCCATAAGGAACAGGAAGGGGAAGATCGTGGGGCTCACCTGCCGGGTGGGGAGGGCCGTCTACGGCACTGTTGATATAATAAGGGACATCGTGGAGTCGGGGAAGAGCATACTGCTTCTGGGGAAGCCCGGCGTGGGCAAGACCACGATGCTCAGAGAGGTGGCTCGCATCCTGGCGGAGAAGAAGAGGGTGGTCATCGTTGATACTTCCAACGAGATCGGAGGAGACGGCGACATACCCCACCCCGCCATCGGGAGAGCCCGCCGGATGCAGGTCCCCACGCCTTCCCTCCAGCATGAGGTGATGATTGAGGCGGTGGAGAACCACATGCCTGAGGTCATCATCATAGACGAAATAGGGAGGGAACTGGAGGCCCAGGCGGCCCGAACCATAGCCGAGAGGGGGGTCCAGCTTGTGGCTACCGCCCACGGTGAAACCCTGGACAACCTCATGATGAACCCAACCCTGGCCGACCTGGTGGGCGGGATTGAGAGCGTGACCCTGTCCGATGAAGAGGCTCGCCGCAGGGGAACCCAGAAGACGGTCCTGGAGCGCAGGGCTCCCCCGACCTTTGACGTGGTGATAGAGATAAAGGACTGGAACCGCCTGGCCATCCACCACGATGTGGCAGCAGCGGTGGACGCCATCCGGAGGGGAAACCCCATCCCCGCCGAAATCCGCTACCGGACAGAAGACGGGAGGGTGTTCCGGGAGAAGGCTACCATCCCGCCTCCATCCCTGGAGAGGGCCCCCTTCCTCCCCAGATTTCCACAGACAAGGGAAATGGCCTCAATAAAAGGCTTCCTCTACGGGATAGGGGAAAATAAGGTCAGGCAGGCCGCCCGGAAACTCCAGGTCCCCTTTATCGTGGTGAAGGACCTGAACCAGAGCGATGTCTTCCTCACCCTGAAGAGCTTCTACCGGAAGCGGCCGCAGCCCGTGGTGGAGGCGGAAAGGAGAGGCATACCGGTTTACGTGCTGCGCTCCAACACCGTGGCTCAGATAGAGGAGTGCCTGGCCGATATCTTTGAGCTGGGGCAGGGGGCTTCTGACCCCCTCGCCCTGGCCATAAGGGAGGCGGAGGAAGCGATAAAAAAAGTGCTTAGCGGAGTTCCGATGGTGGAACTCAGCCCCCAGAGCGCTCCCATCCGCCGCCAGCAGCACCTCCTGGCAGCCCAGGCCAACCTCTCCTCCTACAGCGTGGGCAAAGAGCCTTTCCGCCGGGTCAGAATTTACCGTGAAGATTGACCCTCCGCCGGCCCCGGGCTGGCAAGCTGTCCCCTTAAGCTTAAGCCAGGGTTAGCCAGGGGAACGGAAGTGGGAAAAAGAAAAAGACGGGGGGCACCTCCTGCGTCCCCCTGGCATGGGGGCTTCGCCCCCCTGCACCCCCGATTGAAAAAAATGGGGGTGGAGGGGGCAAGGCCCCTCCCAGGGAGTTCGGGGGATGCGTTCCCGAAAAACAAAAACTGGGGGCGAGTCGCCTTCTCCTGAAACTCGCCCCCGAGTGGGAGCCTGAAGCCTGGCTTAGCCGCAACAAACGGGGGAGCGCCCTATCAAATGAGCATTTCCACTGCCATGGCCACGGCTTCCCCTCCGCCAAGACAGAGGGAGACAATGCCCCTCCGGAGACCGCGGTCCTTGAGGGCGTAGAGGAGAGTCACCAGGCAGCGGGCTCCGCTCGCCCCTATCGGGTGGCCAAGGGCTATCGCCCCCCCATTCACGTTCACCTTTGACCAGTCCCAGCCGTCCTCAGCCAGGGCTTTGCCGTCGGCCAGGACCTGGGCGGCAAAGGCCTCGTTGAGTTCAATCAGGTCGTAATCGGCCAGGGTGGTGCCGGTCTTCTTCAGGAGGCGACGGATGGCGTGAACCGGCGCTATGAAGAGCCATTTGGGCTCAACCGCCGCATAGGTGTAATCCACTATCCTGGCCATTGGCTTTATCCCGAGCTCATCGGCCTTCTCCCGGCTCATAACCACCACTGCAGCCGCACCGTCAGTTATGCCCGGGGAGTTTCCGGCCGTGACTATGCCGTCGGGCTTGAAGGCGGGCTTGAGCTGGGCCAGCTTCTCCAGCGAGGTGTCCCGGCGCGGGTTCTCATCGGTGTCAAAGAGGATGGGAGGCCCTTTGGGCTGGGGCACCTCCACCGGCACGATCTCCTCCCTGAATTTCCCGGCATCTATGGCCGCTATGGCCTTCATGTGGCTCTCGTAGGCGTAGCGGTCCAGCTCCTCCCGCGTTATCCCGAATTGCTCGGCGATGAACTCCGCAGCGTTGCCCATGTGCTGGTCCTCAAAAGCGCACCACAGCCCATCGTGGACAGTGGCGTCAAGGATCCTGTCGTGGCCCAGGCGGTAGCCCTGGCGGGCTTTAAGGAGGAGGTATGGCCCCATGCTCATGTTCTCCATCCCGCCGGCCACGTAGATCTCGCCTTCCCCTGCTTTGATCATGGAGGCTGCCAGCATCACGGCCTTCAGGCCCGAACCGCAGACCTTGTTCACCGTTACTGCCCCAACGGTCGGCGGGAGCCCGGCGAAGATGGCCGCCTGCCGGGCAGGAGCCTGCCCGATCCCGGCCGAAACCACGTTGCCCATTATGACCTCATCAATGGAGGCGGGGTCTATGCCGGCGCGCCTGACAGCCTCCTTTATCACCACCGCACCGAGCCGGGGGGCTGGAATCGCCGAGAGGGAACCCATGAAGCGGCCGATGGGGGTTCGGCAACCGCTAACGATGACCACTTCCTTCGCCATGTCAGCCTCCTGTGGGTGAGTTGTGGCAGGCGCAATTATAACACGGCACAGGCAGTTGCGCAACGGCCAGGCAAGTGATAAAATCCTTTCCGGAGGCGGGAAATGAAGAAAAAAGTCCTTATGGTGGCCCACGGTTCGGCTTGCGCCGCCATCCTCAAGGAAGCCCTGGAATCCATCGGAGATTACGAAGCCCATCTCGCTGCTACAGGAGAGGAAGCCCTGACCAGGGTTGTGGAGGAACAACCCCGGCTGGTCATCGTGGACATGGGACTTAAAGATGTAAAGCCGGAGGACCTGATCCGGGCGCTCCGGGAGCTCAAGCCCCACCTCAAGATCCTGGCAATACCCTTCGGCGATTCCCCGGTCCCCGCTGAACTCGGGGTTGATGGCTTCATACCGAAACCCTTCTTCATCGGGGATCTCCCGGAAATCCTGGAAGGAGTCTTCGCTCAGAGGGAAGAGGAAATAGCTCCTCCGCCGGCGGGAGAAACGCCCGGATGGCTCGGCGAAATCCAGAGGGAACTTTCCCCCGAACTCCTGGCTTTCGGCGATTCCTCCCCCCGCTTCTGGGCTGGGGGGAGCGCGGAGGAGGCCTCAAAGCTCTTCCGGTGGATCGCCAGGGCGCTGGCCGAAAGCCCTTATCGCCCTTCTGGCCAGGCGGAAATCTACTACCGCGGCGAGAAGAGGTGCGCCTACGGGCTCAGGCTTCCCGACGGTAGCATCCTGGCCATCGCTTTCCCGCGCGAGGTTCCCCTGGGGATGATAAGGCTGGCCGTGAAGAAGAGGGAGGAGGTTGGGAGATGAAGAAGCTGGTTATTGTTGATGGTCATGCGCTCGCCTACAGGGCATACCATGCCCTTCCACTGGAAATGAGCACATCAAAGGGGGAGCCCACCAATGCCGTCTACGGCTTCACTTCCATGCTCCTCAACGTCCTCAAAGAGGAGAAACCCGATTACATAGCTGTGGCCTTTGACACCGGCCGGAGCTTCCGGCACGAATCCTTCAGCGAATACAAGGCCACCAGAGCAAAAATGGGCGAAGACCTGGCAGTCCAGCTCCGGCGGATATTCCAGGTGGTGGAAGCCCTGGGGATAAAATCCATCGCCATAGAGGGATACGAGGCCGACGACATCCTCGGGACCCTGGCCAGGAAAGCCTCAGAAGAGGGGGTGGAAACCCTCATCGTCACCGGCGACACCGACGCCTTCCAGCTCATCGGGCCTAAAGTGAGGGTTCTGACCTCGGGCCGGCGCTTCTCGGACACCATTATCTACGACCGGGAGAAGATCCTGGAGCGCTACGGCCTTGAACCCCACCAGCTGGCCGACTACAAAGCCCTCGTGGGCGATAAGACCGACAACATCCCTGGCATCCCAGGCGTGGGCGAAACCACCGCCGCCAGGCTCCTCCGCCAGTATGGAAGTATTGAAGGAATTTACGAGCATCTGGAGGAAATAACCCCTCCGCGCCTCAGGGAAACCCTCCAGGAGCACAGGGAGAGGGCCTTCCTGAACAAGGAACTGGTAACCATCCGGACCGATATACCCCTGGACATAACCCTGGAGGACCTGCGCTACCAGGGATATGATGAGGAAAAGGTCAGGGACCTCTTCCGCGAGCTGGAGTTCCGCTCCCTCTACAAGCGCCTCCCCGAAGAGGTTGAAGTCCGCCAGCTCCCCCTGATAGGCCAGGTGGAAATACGCCAGAGGACCGAACCCGGCCATTACGTTGCAGTGCAGGACGAAAGTTCCCTCAACCTCCTCCTGGAGAGGCTCTCCGGGGCCACGGGGCTTGCCTTTGACGTGGAAACCACCGACATAGACCCGATGAAAGCGAGGCTCGTGGGGATATCCCTGGCCTTCAGGGAAGGGGAAGGGTATTACATCCCCATCGGGCACCTGGAGGGCCAGCAGCTCCCCTGGGAGCTGGTGAGAGAGAAACTCGCCCGCGTCCTAGAAGATGAAACCATAGCCAAATACGCCCACCACGCCAAATACGACATGATCATGCTGGCGAGGAACGGGATAAACGTCCGGGGCCTCGCCTTTGACACGATGGTGGCGGGCTGGCTCGTGAACCCGGCAGGCCGCAACCTCAACCTCAAGGACCTGGCCTGGTCCTACCTGGGCGTGGAAATGACCACCATTGAGGAACTCATAGGCAGGGGGAAGAGCCAGACCAGCATGGACCTCCTTCCCATCTCCAGAGTAGCCCCCTACGCCGCCGCCGACGCCGATATGACCTACCGCCTTGTGGGAGTGCTGGACCAGAAGCTCCGGGAACTGGGCCTCACCAGGCTCTTCTACGAAGTGGAACTCCCCCTCATCCCCGTACTCATGGATATGGAGATGACCGGGGTCAAGCTGGACATCCCCTTCCTGAAGGAGATGTCAAGGGATCTCGCCCGCAAGCTTCAGGCTCTGGAAGAGGAGATCTACAAGTTAGTGGGCTACCGCTTCAACGTCAACTCGCCCGAGCAGCTATCCGATGCCCTTTTCGGAAAACTTGGCATATCCGCCCAGGGCATCCCCAAGACCAAATCCGGCCACTACTCCACCTCGGCCGACATCCTGGAGAAGCTCAGGGGGCGCCACCCGGTCATAGAGCTCCTTCTGGAACACCGCCACCTGGCCAAGATAAAGTCCACCTACGCCGACGCCCTGCCCGGCATGGTTAACAGGGCCACCGGAAGAGTCCACACCTCCTACAACCAGACCGGAACCGTGACCGGGAGGCTCTCCTCAAGCGACCCCAACCTCCAGAACATCCCCACAAGGACCGATATCGGGAAGGCGGTGCGCAAAGCCTTCATAGCCGAGGATGGATGGGTCCTCCTCTCGGCCGATTACTCCCAGGTGGAGCTGAGGATCCTGGCCCACATAAGCGGGGATGAGGAACTCATAGCCGCCTTCCACCGGGGCGAGGACATCCACGCCAGCACGGCCTCGGCCATCTTGGGGGTGCCGATAGACCAGGTCACCCCCGAGATGCGGCGGCTGGCCAAGACCGTGAACTTCGGGATAAGCTACGGGATGAGCGCCTACGGCCTGGCCCAGGAGACGGGCCTCACCCCCGAGGAGGCCCACAGGTTCATCCAGAGCTACTTCGCCCGCTACCCAAAAGTGAAGCTCTACATTGAAAGCACCAAGGCCAAAGCCCAGAGGGACGGCTACGTGGAGACCATCCTGGGCCGCCGCCGCTACTTCCCCGAACTCGCCCCCGACAGCAAGGCCCACCACACGGTGAAAGCCGCCGCCGAACGCATGGCGATAAACGCCCCCATCCAGGGCAGCGCCGCCGACATCATAAAGATAGCGATGGTGCGCCTCCATCGGGCCCTGAAAGAGCGGGGATTCCGCTCCCGCATCGTCCTCCAGGTCCACGACGAACTGGTGCTGGAAGTCCCCGAAGAGGAACTGCCAGCCGTCGCCCCAATGGTTAAGGAAATCATGGAGGGGGCTTACGAACTCAAAGCCCCCCTTAAGGTGGAGCTGGAAGTGGGGAAGAACTGGGGAGAGATGGAGCCCCTGATCCCTTCACAATTCCTTCACAAAACCCTGGCATAAAGAAGGCGAGAACCCGAAAGGTCTGGAGGTGGAAATGAGGCGCAGATTGCTGATAATCAGCCTTGTGCTCCTGCTTGTGGCTGGAGCGTGCAGGATGGAATTCAACCTCTCGGAAGTCCCCTGGGCCAGGGAAGCCACCCCAATCCCGAAGGCCGAAACGGCCACGGCTAAGCCCACCCCAACGCCAACCCCTCAACCTCGCAGGGAGGTGGTGGTTAGCGGCCAGGTTCTGGACGAAGAAGAGGAAGCCCTCCTCACAAGCATCTACGAGCGGGTCAACCCCGCGGTGGTTTCCATAAGGGTGGTGAAGAAAGGGCTTATCCCCCAGCTCCCCTTTTCCCACCCCGAAGTCCCGCAGGAGGGGAGGGGATCGGGCTTCGTCTGGGATGAGAGGGGCCACATCGTCACCAACTACCATGTGGTTTCCGACGCCGATGAGGTGGAGGTCATCTTCTACAATGGCGATTCGGCCAGGGCCAGGGTTGTGGGCACGGACCCCCACAGCGACCTGGCTGTTTTAAAGGTTGACGAACTGCCCGAAGGGGTCCATCCGGTGGAGCCGGGCGATTCCTCCCAGGTCAAAGTCGGCCAGAGGGCCATAGCCATAGGCAACCCCTTTGGCCTGGCGGGAACCATGACCGTGGGGATAATAAGCGCCGTGGGCAGGACCCTCCAGGCAGCCGCCACCCCCTTCTCTATCCCTGAGGTTATCCAGACCGATGCCGCCATCAACCCCGGCAACTCGGGAGGGCCGCTCCTCAACTCCGCCGGCCAGGTCATAGGCATAAATACGGCCATAGAATCCCCCGTGGGCGTAAATGCAGGAATAGGCTTCGCCATCCCCATAAACCTCGCAAAGAAGATTGTCCCGGTCCTTATAGAAAAAGGCTCCTACGATTACCCATGGCTCGGGATTGAAGGCACCACCGTGACGAAGGCCCTGGCGAAGGAGTTTGACCTCCCGGTGGACCACGGGGCCCTGGTCACCCGAACCATCAGGAACGGACCGGCCGCCAGGGCTGGAATCAGGGGAGGGACAAGGCAGGCTAAGTTCATGGGCCGGGACATCACCATAGGGGGCGACATAATCGTGGAGATTGACGGGCATGAGATCCGCCAGTTTGACGAACTGGTCTCCTACCTCATTTACAGCACGACGGTTGGCCAGGAAGTCACCCTCACCGTGATAAGGGATAGCGAGCGGATAAAGGTCAGGGTAGTGCTGGGCAAGAGGCCAGCCTCCCTGGAGGAGTGACCGGGATGAAGAAAAACATCCTCCTCCTCGCCCTGGCCCTGATGCTCCTCTCAGCGGGTTGCACCTACGCCCCCGCCTTAGTGGGCGTCAGGGAAACCGTGGGCTCCCCCCCGACCCCCACTGCCACTCCAGCCCCAACTCCGGTGCCCCTGCCGGCGAACCCGGAGGAACTGGAGCCAGGCGAGCGGGTCATAATCAACATCTACAGAAAAGCCGCCCCTTCCGTCGTCAACATCACAACCCGGGTCCTGCAGTGGGATTTCTTCTTCGGGGTCTACCCGGAGGAGGGAGCCGGCTCCGGCTTCGTCTACGATAAAGAAGGCCACATCGTGACCAATTACCACGTGATTGAGGGAGCCCAGTCCATTGAGGTCAGTTTCGGGGAGGACCTCTCAGTCCCGGCCGAAGTGGTGGGAGTTGACCCGCCCAACGACCTGGCCGTGCTCAAGGTGGACGTCCCCCCCGACAGGCTGGTCCCGGTGGAGCTTGGGGATTCCTCCACGCTCCAGGTGGGGCAGTGGGCCATAGCCATAGGCAACCCCTTTGGTCGGTTCGAGCGGACCCTTACGGTGGGGGTGATAAGCGCCCTTAACCGGACCCTGGAGCTGGAGGATGGGAGGATAATAAGGAACCTCATCCAGACTGATGCCGCCATCAATCCGGGAAACTCGGGAGGGCCTTTGCTGGACTCTAAGGGCAGGGTGATCGGGGTTAACACCGCCATAGTTTCCCCCAGCAGGGCTTCGGCCGGAGTTGGATTCGCCATACCGGTGAACGTCCTCAAGCGGGTTGTCCCCGAACTCATCGCTTACGGCCGTTACCGTCACCCCTGGCTCGGGATCATCGGCTACACCGTGACTCCGGCCCTGGCTCGTCGGCTCAACCTTCCGGTGGACCAGGGGGTTCTGGTGGCACGGGTTTACCGGGGCAGCCCTGCTCACAAGGCGGGCATAAGGGGGGCCACGGATCAGGTGGTCATAGGCAACCGGGTCATCCTCACAGGCGGGGACATAATAACAGCCATAGACGGCACTCCGATAAAGGGTGCCGATGCCCTCAACGCTTACCTTGAGGACAATACCAGGGTTGGGCAAACGGTTGAGTTGAGCATCGTAAGGGACGGTAAGGCGCTCACCGTCAAAGTAACCCTGGAAGAAGAGCCTCAGCAATAAAAGAAATCGGGGCTTCGTCCCCATGCCTCTGGCATGGGGTGTTCCCCCGGAAAAATTCACGGGGGTGGAAGGGGCGAAGCCCCCTCCCGGGGGCTGCGGGGGGTGTCCCCCCGCCTTTTTCCTTTTTCCCCACCCCCGTTACCTGCGGCTGAGCCTGGCTTCAGGCTCCCACTCGTGGACAGGCTTCAGGAGATGCCAGCTCGCCCCCAATTTTTGCTTTCGTGGGGGGACACCCCCCACTTCCCCCCGTCAGGGGGACTTTGTCCCCCTGCACCCCCTGTTTTTCCTCTTTCACGGGGGTGGAGGAGGCAAAGCCCCCATGCCAGGGGGTTGCGGGGGTGTCCCCCCGCTTTTTCTCTTTTCCCCCACCCCCGTTCCCTGCGGCTCAACCTGCCTTCAGCCTCCCCCTCGTGGCCGGGTTTCAGGAGGTGCCAACTCGCCCCCAATTTTTGTTCTTTCGGGGGCACATCCCCCGAACCCCCTGGGGGGGGGCCTTGCCCCCCCCACCCCCCTTTTTTCAATCCGCCCACGAGGGGGGCCCTGAACGCAGGCGAACCCTCAGCCAAAGAGGGTGGGGAAAATCGGAGGGTGCAAGGGGGCAGAGCCCCCATGCCAGGGGACCTGGGGAGCATTGAAAAGCCCTGGCCCGAAGCCAGGCTCAGGAAGCGATGGCTTCCAGGAGCCTGACGATAGTCTCCCTGCGGGCTTTCGCTTCTTCAAGCCTCTCCCGGTGCTTTTCCACGACCTCCTGAGGGGCTTTCTGCAGGAATTCGGGATTGGATAGAAGGGCCTCGGCCCGAGCGATCTCCTCTTCCACTCCCCTCTGTTCCCTCAGAAGCCTTTCCCTCTCCACTTCCAGATCCACCACGCCGGCCAGAGGGAGGTAAATCTCCACAGTCCCGGCCGTGAGGGCCGCCGAGCCGGAGGGCCTGGAGCTCACCTCCTTTTCTATCTGAAGCCTCCCCTCGTCAAGGTGGGCCAGGAAAGCCAGCTCTTTCCGCAGGGATGTGAAGATCGTCTCCTTTTCCCCTGCCGCTATTATGGCCGGGATGCGCTTCCCCGGCTCAACGCGGTATTCGGTCCGGGCATTCCTTATGGTCCGCACCGTCTCCATGAAGAGTTCCATGTCCCTTTCCGCTTCTTCATCCAGGAAAGCGGGATCGGGCTCGGGCCAGGGGGCTATGATCAGAGGAGAGCGAGTATCGGGCAGGTAGCTCCAGATTTCCTCCGTGATGAAAGGCATGTAGGGGTGGAGGAGGCGGAGCACCCTGTCCAGGACATGAACCGCCACTTCTCTGACCAGATCAGCGGCCTCCGGGTCGGACCCATATAGCCTGGGCTTGATTACCTCCAGATACCAGTCGCAGTATTCGCTCCAGACAAAATCGTAAAGCCTGCGGCCTCCTTCCCCGAACTGGAAATCTTCAATGAAGTCGGTAACTTCGCGGGTTAGCTTCTGAAGCCTTGAGAGGATCCATCGTTCGGGGAGGGGTAGAGAATCCTTTCCGGGGAGGCCGGAGGGGGTCCAGCCTTCGGGGAGGTTGGAGAGGACCAGGCGGGCGGCGTTCCAGAGCTTGTTGGCGAAGTTGCGGCTCCCTTCCACCCGCTGCAGCGAGAGCCTCATGTCGTTCCCGGGGGTGGAGCCGGTGAGGAGGGTGAAGCGGAGGGCATCGGTCCCGTAACGGTCCATGATGTCAAGGGGGTCTATGACGTTGCCCATGGACTTGCTCATCTTTCGGCCCTTTTCATCCCTTATGAGGCCGTGGAGGTAGACTATGCTGAAGGGGATCTTTCCTGTGCACTCAAGGCCCATCATTATCATCCTGGCAACCCAGAAGAAGAGGATGTCGTAGCCCGTTTCCATCACGGTGGTGGGGTAGAAGTAGCGCAGGTCTTCCGTATCGTCGGGCCAGCCCAGGGTGGAGAAAGGCCAGAGGGCCGAACTGAACCAGGTATCAAGGACGTCTTCGTCCTGGCGGATGTTCGCGCTCCCGCAACGGGGGCACTTATCCGGGTCTTCCCGGAGGGCCATCTCTGCCCCGCAATCACCGCAATACCAGACAGGGATTCGGTGGCCCCACCAGAGCTGCCGGCTTATGCACCAGTCCCGGATGTTTTCCATCCAGTCAAAGTATACCTTCTCAAACCTCTCGGGTATTATGCGGATAAGGCCATCTCTGACGGCGGCTATGGCCTTCTCGGCCAGGGGTTTGGAACGGACGAACCACTGGAGCGAAAGTCTGGGCTCTATGAGGGTGTTGCAGCGGTAACAGCGGCCCGGGGAATGGAGATGGGGCTCCACTTTGAGGATGAGGCCTTCTTTCTCCAGGTCCTGGACGATGCGGCGCCGGCATTCAAAGCGGTCCAGGCCCTGATAGGGGCCTGCCTCCTGGTTCATGGTGGCGTCTTCGTTCATGACGTTTATGGCCGGCAAGCCGTGGCGCAGGCCGATCTCGTAGTCGGTGGGGTCGTGGGCGGGGGTTACTTTGACCGCGCCTGTCCCGAATTCCCTGTCCACAGCCCTATCGGCTATCACGGGTATGGGACGGCCGAGGGCCGGGAGTATGGCGGTGCGGCCAACGAGGTGTCTGTAACGCTCATCATCGGGGTGAACGGCCACGGCGGTATCGCCCAGGATGGTTTCTGGCCTGGTAGTGGCCACAACTATGAACTCGGTGGCGCCTTCGCTCCAGCGTCCGCTGCCCCATTCCGCCCGGGGACCCTTCCACTCCTCGTTCACCAGGGGATACTTCACATACCAGAGGGTTCCCTCTTCCTCCTCGCGCTCCACCTCCAGATCGGCCAGGGTGGTAGAGCAGCGGGGGCACCAGTTGACCACGTATTCTCCGCGGTAGATGAGTCCTTTCTCGTAGAGCCTTACGAAAGCTTCCCTCACGGCCCGGCTCAGGCCTTCATCCAGGGTGAAGCGTTCCCTGGTCCAGTCGCAGGAGGCGCCCAACCGCCTGTGCTGATTGGCTATGATTTTGCGGTATTTGTGCACCCACTCCCAGATTCTTTCCACAAACTTTTCCCTTCCGAGGTCATGGCGGGTGAGGCCTTCCTTAGCAAGCTCCCTCTCCACCACGTTCTGGGTGGCTATTCCGGCGTGGTCCTCCCCCGGGACCCAGAGGGTTGGGTCGCCCTTCATCCGGTGGTAGCGGATCATCAGGTCCTCAATGGAGGCGGTTATGGCGTGGCCCAGGTGGAGTTCGCCGGTAACGTTGGGAGGGGGCATGGAGATGACGAAGGGTTTTTTGGCCGGGTCAATTTTGGGGGTGAAGAACCCTCCCTCCTCCCACATCCTGTAGAGGCGTTCTTCAACCTTTCGGTGATCGTAGGTTTTTGGCAGTTCCCTCATTCTCCTCCCTCCTGCGGGGATTACGAAAAAGCCCCTTCCGCCGCAAGGACGGAAGGGGCCTGGGCCTTCCGCGTTACCACCTTGCTTCCACCTTCCGGTGAGGTGGCGCTCTTGGCTGTAACGGGCCTTACCCGTGGGAGACTACTCGGACTTCATCCCCCCAGCTCCCGGGCGACCTTCGGCGGGCTTTGAGCGAGGAGGGTTTCCAGCCGCTGGCCCTCCCTCTCTGGCGCCTCCCCCCGCCTACTCCTCCCGTTCACCGCTTTGTTTATATTATACCAGTTCTGGCCTGAGGAAGCAAAAGGGGGTGGCAACTCGCCCCCAGGGAGCAAGTCATGAAAGGTTGCAACAATGGCTTGACTGGGTGTTTCTCCTGTGCTATGATGTAAAAAACTCCTTGCAGAGGAGAGCAGATGAAAAGAATTGGGGTGATTTTAATCGGCTTTGCCCTGCTTTCAGCAGCTTGCACCAGGCCAAAACCAGCCCCAACCCCAACGCCCACGCCTCGCATTGCGCCTGCCGTTCAGGTAACCCTGGAGCCCACTCCAACGCCCACCGAAGCCCCACCAACCCCGTCCCCTCAACCCGAGGGCACCGCTCAGCCGGCCCAGCCTGAACAGACCCCTACCCCCCCACTGCCAGCCCAGGGCTACATAAATTATGAGGTAAAGTGGGGCGATACCCTTGAGTCCATAGCTTACCGGTTCGGGACCACAGTGGAGGAACTTGTCAGGATAAACAACCTGGCAAACCCCAACCTCATCTACATCGGCCAGATACTCAAGGTGCCAGGGACTGCCCAGGCCGTCCTGCCATCTCCGACCACATCGGAATACATAGTCCAGCCCGGCGATACCATATGGAGCATTGCCGCCCGCTTCAACACAACCGTTGAGGCCATTGCCATCGCCAACCGGCTCATCAACCCCAACTTCATCTACGTGGGCCAGAAGCTCATCATCCCCGCACCGGGCCAGGCCCCCGCTCAGGTCTCCACCCCCAGGATCCACATAGTCCGGTATGGCGAAACTCTCACCTCCATCGCTTTTCGCTACGGAACCACCGTTGAAGCCATAATGAGGGCCAACAACCTGCCCAACCCGAACTTCATTTACGTGGGCCAGAGGCTCATCATCCCCTGAGGTTGGGGCATGGAAGGCCTTTGCCTGAAAGGCGAAAAAGTTGTCCTGCGCCCCTTAGAGGAGCTCCTCACCGAGGAGAACCTGAAGAAGATCTACTCCTGGCACAGAGATCATGAGATCATGTTCTGGATGGGATGCAGGCCTGTGAACGCTTCCTTTTCCGGCTTCGCCCGGTGGTTCCGCCGCTTCATCGCAAAGTTCGAGCCAGAGATGTCCTTCGGGATAATGGATGGCGGAGGGGAACTTATAGGGCGCATATCCTGCTACGGCCTGGACAAAACGAGGAAAGAAGCGGAAATAGGCATTCTGATCGGGGAAAAAAGCCTCTGGGGGAAGGGCTACGGACGGGATGCCCTGGTTACCTTTCTGCGCTACCTCTTTGACGTGGTGGGCCTCGAGAAGGTCCGCATCCGCACGATGGACAGGAACAGGCGGGCCCGCCAGTGCTTCTCCCGCTGCGGCTTCCAGGAGAGCCGCCGCGTGCTCCTATCCCTGGAGATAGGGGATGTCCCGGGGGTGGAAATGACCCTTTCGGTGGAAAATTTCCACAGGATTTTCAACAGGGAGGAACGCCATGCAGGAGCGATACCTTCTGATGATACCTGGCCCGATAGACTTTGACCCTGCCGTCCTCAGAGCCATGTCGGCCAAGACCATGAGCCACATGTCCGTGGAGTTTGCGGAGATCTTCGGCAGGGCCCTGGAAAACCTCAGGAAGGTCTTCCTCACGGAGAAAGGCCAGCCTTTTGTGGTGGCCGGCTCCGGAACCCTGGCCATGGATATGGCCATCGTCAACCTGGTGGAGCCCGGGGAGAAGGTCCTGGTCCTGAGCTCCGGCTTCTTCGGGGACCGGATGGCCGATATTGCCAGGCGCTACCAGGCTGAAGTGGTGGTGGTGAAGGCCCCCATCGGGGAAGCCCCTCCCCTGGAAGAGGCCGAGAAGCACCTAAAGGCAGGCGGATTCAAGGCAGTAACCGCCACTCACGTTGATACCTCCACCGGCGTGGCTGTGGATGTCAAAGCCATTGGGGAACTGGCCCGGAAATATGGGGCCCTCTCCATAGTGGACGGGGTTTGCGCCACCGCGGCCATGGAGTTCCGCCAGGATGAATGGGGGATTGACGTTTACCTCACGGCATCCCAGAAAGCCATAGCTGTTCCGCCGGGCCTGGCCATCCTGGTGGCGAGCGAGCGGGCCATGGAAGCCTACCGGAAGCGCCGCTCCCCCGTCCTCAACTACTATGCCGACTTCGGCCTCTGGCTCCCGGTCATGGAGGCATACGAGGCCAGGAAAGTGGCCTACTTCGCCACCCCGCCCGTCAACCTCATCTATGCTCTGGATGTTAGCCTCCAGCAGATCCTGGCGGAGGGGATGGAGAAGCGCTTTGAGCGGCACCGCCTCCTGGCCCAGGCCTTCCAGGCGGGAATTGACGCCATCGGGCTCAGGCAGGTGCCCCTGCGCAAGGAAATAAGGGCCTGGACCCTCACCACCGCCTACTATCCCGACGGGATTGGCCCTGAGCTTGTGAAGGCCATAAAGGCCGAAGGGGTGGTGGTGGCCACTGGACTCCACCCCGAGATAAGGGACAAATACTTCCGGGTGGGCCACATGGGGACCCTCACGCCGGGCGATATCCTCACCACCCTCGGCGCGATAGAAAGGGCCCTCGCCTCCCTCGGCTATCGGTTTGAGAAGGGGGCCGGGGTCAGAGCCGCCCAGGAAATCCTATGGCCTACACCATAACCATTGCCAATCAGAAAGGTGGGGTGGGCAAAACCACCACCGTCATAAATCTGGGGGCCGCCCTGGCCGAAAAGGGGCACAGGACCCTGATGGTGGACATGGATCCCCAGGGCGGCCTCTCCACCAGCATGGGCATTGAAAGCCACTTTCTGGACAAAACCATATACCAGGTCCTGACCGACGGCAAGACCAGGCTGCAGGATGTGATAATCCAGGTGAGGGAGAAAATATTCGTGGCTCCCGCCAACATTGACCTTTCCGCCGCGGAGATGGAGCTGGTCTCGGCTATTGCCCGGGAATATATCCTCAGGGATTCCCTGAAGCCTGTCCTTCAGCAATACGATTTCATCCTGATTGACACCCCCCTAGCCTCGGCCTCCTCACGATAAACGCTCTGGTGGCGGCTAAGGGGGTCATAATCCCCCTTCAGTGCGAATACCTGGCCTTCAGGGCCCTTCGCATCCTCCTGGAGACCATCAAGAAAGTGAAGGCGAAGCTCAACCGGGGACTCCGGATCCTGGGGATACTGCCCACCCTCTATGATTCCCGGGTTGTCCACTCCAGGGAAGTGCTGGAGGAGATCCGCTCCATCTTCGGTCCCCTCGTCTTCAACACGGTGGTGAAGAAAAGTGTAAAATTCGCCGAAGCGCCGGTGGCAAAGATGCCCATCCTTGAATATGCCCCTCAGCACGATGGGGCCGAGGCTTACAGGAAACTGGCCGAGGAGGTGCTCAATGTCATCCAGAGCAAGCCTCAAGGGTAGGGGGGTGGAATTGCTCTTCGGGGGAGGGGAAGAGAAGCCCCTCCTGGAGGAGACGGAGGAGAAGGCTCCCCAGCCGCAGGAAGAAGCCGCCGTCCTGGAAAGGGTGGGGAGGAGGCGCCCCCTTGAGCTGGCCTCCGAAATTGACGAACTCTACAAGGCCGTTGTGGCCGAACTCAGTTCCCGCGAAGCCCTGGCCGATAAAGCCCTGGCCCTGCTTCAGGAAGCCCGGGACACCCTCCTGGAAGACCCCCGCAATTACGATGTGGCCGAGTTAAAGGTCCACCAGGCCAGAGCAATCCTCCAGAGGGTGAGGGACGCAAGGCAGTGGGGGAGCACTTATGGAGTCAGGCTCCTGGCCTACGAGCTCGCCTGGCTTGTGGTTCTCTTAACCCTCCTCATCTTTGAGAGGCCCATAGCGACGGCCATCGCCTCCCTCTGGCAGGCCGCTGGCCCGGTGACGGGCATGTCCATGCTCTTCCCCATGTGGGCCACCATGGTGTGGGGAGGGATAGGAGGGGTAGTGGGGGCCCTCTACAGCCTGCACTGGCACGTCTCGGTGGTCCAGGATTTTGACCGGCAGCATTGGATGTATTACGTGGTCCATCCGGTGATGGGGATAGTCCTGGGCGGGATCATATACCTGGTGGCCTCGGCTGGATTCCTGGCCATGGGGGCCGATGTCACCAGGCTCAACGAGGAACAGCTCCGCTGGCTCCCGGCCCTCATCGCCTGCCTGGCGGGCTTCCGCCAGAAGTTCGCCTACGAGCTTCTGGACAGGATAATGGAAGTCCTGGGGCGAAAGCCTGAGGCCTGAGATGTCCATCCGCTGGTGGGGATGGGGATACGAGGAAATCCGATACCCTCTGGAAAGAAGGCCTTTCTTCCTCCCCTTCCTTGAGAACAAACTCGGGATAAAACCTCAGCCCGTTCTCCCGGTCCCTTCCCTTAAGGAGATTGAGCTTCCTCCCCCGCGCCTGGAGCCTGATGTCCTGGGGGAAATCGCCCGCATAGTTGGGGCAGAGAACCTTTCAATCTCCCACCGGGAGCGTTTATCCCACGCCCTGGGCAAAAGCTATGTGGACCTGATCCGCCTGCGCCTCAGGCAGGTGGAGGCGGCCCCCGACGCAGTGGTTTTCCCCGGGGAAGAGGAGGAAATTGCCGAACTTCTGGACCTGGCAGCTCGCTGCCGCCTGGCCGTCATCCCCTTCGGAGGCGGGACAACGGTGGTGGGCGGGGTTTCCCCCCTGGCCCCCGAAGGCTTCGCCGGCGTCCTGTGCATTGATCTGAGGAGGATGAACCGGCTCCTCCACCTTGACGAAACCTCCATGACCGCCACCTTTGAGGCCGGAATCATGGGTCCGGACCTGGAAAGAACCCTGAACGAGAGGGGCTTCACCCTGGGGCATTTCCCCCAATCCTTTGAATTCTCCGCCCTTGGAGGGTGGATAGCCACCCGGAGCGCGGGCCAGAAATCCACCGGATACGGCAAGATAGAGGATATGGTCATCAGCCTCAGGATGGTGACCCCCGCAGGCATCCTGGAGACCATGCCTGTGCCGGCTTCCGCTTCCGGCCCATCCCTGAAAGAACTCCTGGTGGGAAGCGAAGGGGTCTTCGGCATCATCACCCGGGCGACCCTCCGCGTTCGCCCCCTGCCTGCGAAGGTGGAGCACATCGGCATCATTTTCCCCTCCTTCCCTGAGGGGATAGAAGCCATTCGTGAAATCCTCCAGAAAGGGCTGCGGCCGGCCACCGTCAGGTTATCGGATCCGCCCGAAACCGAGGCCTCCTTCATCATGAGGGAAGTCAGCGGCGGGTTGAAGGAGTTCCTCACGCGGGTGGTGCTCTCCTTCCTCGGGAGAAGGGGCTACCTTCCTGGGGGAAGCCTCCTCATCCTGGGAGTTGAGGGGGAGCCAGGGGAGGTTAAGAGAACGATTAAGGAGTGCATCCGGATAGCGAAGCGCCACGGGGGTCTCAACCTCGGGAGGAGCCCGGGGGAGAGCTGGCTAAGGGAGCGCTTCCTCACCCCCTACCTCCGGGATGACCTCATAACCTGGGGCGTGCTGGTGGACACCCTGGAGACGGCCACCCTCTGGAGCAACCTCCTGAACCTCTACAGCCTGGTGAGGGAAGCCATAATCAAGGCCATTGAAGAGACTGGAAGCCCGGCTTATGTCATGTGCCACATATCCCACTGCTATCCGGAAGGTGCGTCCTTATACTACACCTTCCTGGGCCGCCAGCAGTGGGGTAGGGAGATTGAGCAGTGGTGGCACGTCAAACGGGCCGCCACCGAGGCCATAATCGCCGGCAGAGGGACCCTCAGCCACCACCACTCCATCGGCACCGACCACAAACCCTGGATTGAAAAGGAGCATGGCAGGATCGGAATTGAGGTCTTCAGGGCAGTGAAAAGCCTCCTTGACCCCCATGGTATAATGAACCCCGGAAAACTCTTTTAGCCATGCAAGGGGTAACAGAAAGAGACAAATGGCGAATGGCGAAAATCCACTTCCTCATTCGCAATTCGCCTTTGTTCATTCGCCCGTCAGGAAGGTGAGCAGCCACCTCCTGTAACCCGCCCGCGAGTGGGAAAAAACGAGGGTGCAAGGGGGGCGAAGCCTTAATGCCGGGGTGTTGCGGGGGGTATCCCCCAAGAAATACCAGTTAAAGGGGTGAGAAGGCAACTCTTGCAACCCGGCCACGAGTGGGACCCTGAACCCTGGCAAACCCTGAGCAAACGAGGGTGGGGAAAAGTGGGGGTGGAGGGGGCTTCGCCCCCTCCCGGGGAGTATGGGGGGTATCCCCCAAGAAAACAAATCAAGGGGCGAGAAGGCGATTACTACCACCAGCCCACGAGTGGGACCTTGAACCCTGCCAAACCTTCAGCCAACGAGGGTGGGAAAAAAGAAGAAAGAAGAATGCAATCCCACTACCTGGAATTCCTCAAACGCAAGCTGGAACACCGCCTGCTCGGGAGGAAAAGGCCCCTCCTGGCAGGCTTCAAGATAACCCACAGATGCAACCTGAACTGCCGGGCCTGCCCCTTCTGGCGGAGGGACCAGACCCAGATGAGCTACAGCCTGGCTCTGGAAACCCTCCGCAGGCTCTACCGGGAAGGGGTGAGGCTCCTCATCATTGAAGGCGGCGAGCCCTTCCTCTGGAGGGATAACGGCCACAGCCTGGAAGACGTGGTCCGGGAAGCAAAAAAGCTATTCTTCTGCACCGCCATCGTAACCAACGGAACCCTCCCCCTGGAGACCTCGGCAGATCTCGTATGGGTCAGCATTGACGGACTGCGGGATTCCCACAACCTGAACCGTGGGGAATCTTTTGACCGCATCGTGGCCAGAATCAAGGCCTCGTCCCACCCCAAAATCCTGGCCAACGTCACCTTCAACCGCTTCAACTGGCGGGAAGTGGACGAACTGGTGGAATTCCTCAGCGGGCTTGTTAAGGGCATTACTTTCCAGTTTTACTACCCCTACACAGGCACAGAAGACCTCAGCCTGACTCGTGAGCAGAGGGTATGGGTGCTCAACCGCCTTCTGGCTCTGAAGGAACGGGGCTACCCCATCCTGGCTTCCCGCAGAGCCCTGGAAGCCCTCAAAGACAACGCCTGGCACTGCCACGACTGGCTCATAGCCAGCGCTGATCCTGACGGCACCATCCACATCGGCTGCTACCTAAAGGGACGTGACCGGATAATGTGCGAAAAGTGCGGCTTTGCCGCCCACACTGAAATGTCCCTGGCCTTTGACCTGGTCCCGGAAGCGATAAAAGTGGGCCATCAGGTCTTTGGCTTCAGGTGGCTCTGACCCCACGCTGCCCCTTTTCCCGCGGCTTTGCATTTCCCTGGCTTTTAGTCTAAAATACCCCGTCGGCCTGGCCCTGATGGTGGCAGGAGGTGTCCCCAAAAACGGGGGTGGAGGAGGCTCCGCCCCTTCCCGGGGGTCTGGGGGTCCAGAGGGCGTGGGGGATGTGCCTCCAGAAACTCCTGCCATTCGCCCACGAGGGGGCCCCTGAACGCGGGCGAACCCTCAGCCAACGAGGGTGGGGAAAATCAGGGGGTGGATGGGGAAGAGTTCCTGCAATCCTGTTTGAGCAAGGAGGAAACGAATGGAGCGGAAACTTAAAATCCTCTACCTCGCTGCAGAAGTGGTGCCCTTTGCCAAAACAGGCGGGCTGGCCGATGTGGCCGGTTCCCTCCCCAAAGCTATAAAAGCCCTCGGGCACGACATCCGGGTGGCCATGCCACGCTATGGCCGCATAAACATTGAAAAATTCGGCCTGCAATTGGTTCTGGAAAACCTCATGGTCCCCATGGATGAAGAAAAAGAGCCCGTCCGGGTCTTCCAGGGTACCCTCGGAAAAGATGTGCCGGTTTATTTCATAGACAATGCCCGCTACTTTGACCGGGAAAGTATCTACATGTATCCCGACGATGCAGAACGCTTCATCCTCTTCAGCAGGGCAGCCCTGGAAATGCTCAAGCCCCTCAACTTCCAGCCCGACATCATCCACTGCAACGACTGGCACACCGCCCTCATCCCCAACTGGCTCAGGACCATCTACAGGGATGACCCCTTTTACGCCGGGATCGCCACCGTCTACACCATCCACAACCTGGCCTACCAGGGGATATTCGGCTACAGGGTGCTGGAGATAGCCGGGCTTGACGAATACGGCTTCATATACCACCCCGAAATGGCTGACCTGAACAACGTGGTGGATTTCATGGCCAGAGGCATTTACTTCGCCGACATAATAAGCACTGTGAGCCCCCGCTATGCCCAGGAAATCCTGACCCCGGAATACGGCGAGAGGCTTGACCCGCTCCTCAGGGACAGGAGAGACCGGCTGTTCGGCATCCTCAACGGGATTGACTACGAGACCTTTAACCCTGCCACTGACCCTTACATAGCGGTGAATTACGATGCGAACTCGCTGGATAAAAGGGTGCAGAACAAGCTGGCCCTTCAGGAGGAGGCACGCCTCCCCCAAAACCCCGCCATACCGGTTATCGGGATGATCTCGCGCCTCACTGATCAGAAAGGGCTTGACATTTTAGTGGAGATCCTGGACCACCTCTTTGACAATTTTGAGATCCAGTTCGTGCTTCTGGGGACCGGCGAACAGCATTACCACGATGTCCTCCGCGAGGTTGCCCGGCGTTACCCCAGGAACATGGGCCTTTTCCTGACTTTCAATGCCCCTCTGGCCCAGCGGATCTACGCCGGGACCGACATGTTCCTCATGCCTTCCCGCTTTGAACCCTGTGGCCTGAGCCAGATGATAGCCATGCGCTACGGCAGCGTCCCCATCGTAAGGGCCACCGGAGGCCTCGCCGATACGGTCAGGGATTACAACCCGGTGACAGGCGAAGGAACAGGCTTCGTCTTTGAGAGATACGACCGGTGGGCCCTGTTCGGGGCCATCGTCAGGGCCCTTGAGCGATACAGGAACCCCGAAGAGTGGCGGCGCATCCAGCTACAGGGCATGAGGGCTGATTTCTCCTGGGAGAACTCGGCCAGGAAATATGAGGACCTCTATTACAGGGCTCTGGCCACGAAGAAAGAGCTCAGGAAACTGGAGGAGTATGGTGTCGGGAAAAAGCATCCTCAAGCTTGATGAATATGTGGAGCAGCTTGACGGGGAAAGGCGCGCCCTCTTTGAACGCATCTTCAGAGTGCTTGTTACAGAAGGGGTCCTGGAGCCGCCTGCCTCCATGATCCCCTGGATTGAAGCCCGTTTTGGTGATGTGGAAAAGGTGCGGCGGCAGAAGATCGTGAAAGTGGTGAACCTGGTGACGATGGAGGGGGCCCTCTTCAACAGCCTCAGGGCCAGCAGGCCCATGGAAGCCCGCTCCTCCGAAGAGGTGGAAGCCACAATAAGGGCTCAGGAAGGCGACCCCTTCTGCCGCCCCCTGGAACTGACCCCCTCCGATGTTTTCGGACGCATAAGGGGCCGCCATTCCATCACTGCCTCCAACGTGGCCAAATACGACGGCTTCCATGGCCTTGTCATCTTTGACCAGCACAACCCCCTCTCCTTCGGCCTGGAAGAAGTTAAGGATTACATTGATACGGCCCTGGCCTGGGCCCGCAAGGCCCATCAGGCCGACCCCGAGGCCCGCTACTTCTTCCTTATGTGGAATTGCCTGTGGAAGAGCGGGGCTTCCATCATCCACGGCCACCTCCAGATGACCCTGACCAGGGGGATGCACTACCCTAAGGTTGAAGCCCTCCGCCGGGCAGCCCTGAGCTACAGGGAGAAATTCGGCTCCAATTACTTTGATGACCTCTACCGCGTCCACGAAGCCCTCGGGCTCGGCTGGGAGGAGAGAGGGGTGCGTTGCATCGCATATCTGACCCCGATAAAAGAAAAAGAAACCCTGCTCCTGGCCCCCGAACTCTCCGACCCGCTCAAGGAAGCGGTCTACAGGGTTATAAGGGCTTTCATTGACCGGATGGGGGTGAAGAGCTTCAACGCCGCCTTCTACATGCCCCCCCTTGCCCCCGTCCCCGAAGACTGGACAGGGTTCCCCTGCCTGGTCAGGATCGTGGACAGGGGGGATCCCTCAAACCGGACGGCGGACTTCGGGGCCATGGAGCTTTACGCCGCCAGCGTCATTTCCGACGATCCTTTCCGGGTAGCGAAAGTCCTAAAGGAGCACCTTTAAAATCCCCAAAAGGAAGTGCAGGGGGGTGCGGAGGATACCCCCCAGGAAAACAAATCAGGGGGTGGAGGGGGCGAAGCCCCATTCCGGGGGGTATGGGGGGTGT
>DAOUBN010000155.1:0-4605 GCA_034432815.1 Anaerolineae bacterium
GGTCGGCAGGGTGGGGCGGGGGCGGCGGGCAGCCGTGGCCTGCGTTATCGTCTCGTCCAGATGCTTGGGCCAGTGGGCAACCCCGGCCATGAAAATCCCATCCGAAGCGAAATCCACAGGGCGCAGCTTTATGTGGGCTTCCCAGAAGAACCCTTCAGGCATGATGGGGACCTTCAGGATCTTGCCCAGCTCCTCAGCCCCTTCTGCAGGGACAACCCCGACGCTCAGGACCAGAGGGTTCGCCCTGAGCTCCACTTCTTCCCCGATCTCCACATCCCTCACGCGCACCCTGAGAGTTCCATCACCATCCAGCTCTACCTGGGGCTTTGAAGCCCCATCGTAACGGATGAAAAGGATCCCTCTCTCGCGGGCCCTGGTGTAATAGCGCTCCCTGAGCCCGTAAACCCTTATGTCTCTGTGAAGGATGTAGACGGGCAGGCCGGGCTGGAGTTCCTTCAACTTGAGGGCGTTCTTGAGGGCCTGGGTGCAGCATATCCCCGAGCAATATTTATCGGCCAGGTCATCGGCGCACTGGATCATGACCACGGGGCCGGAGAAGGCTTCGCCCCGGGCGATCCTTTCCTCAAGTTCTTGCTGGGTGAAAACTCCAGGATGCTGCCCGTAGAGGTAGGAGCCGGGTTTGTTCTCCTTTCCGCCCGTAGCTACAATGGTTACCCCGTGCTCAACGGGGAAGCGACGTCCATCGGGGCCCTCCAGTAGGGCAAAGAAGTTCCCGGCGAACCCCGAGTGCTCCACAACCCTGGTGTTGAGGTGGACGGTTATGAGGGGATTTGAGGTCACTTCGGCCACGAGCTTTTCCAGGAAAGCCCTGGGGTCATCGCCTTCAAGGGTGTAATGGATGCGCCGGAGGTTTCCTCCCAGCTCTCCCTCTCTCTCCACCAGGTGGACAGGGAATCCCTGCCGGGCGAGGGAGAGGGCGGCTGTCATCCCCGCCACCCCTCCTCCTATGACCAGGGCCGATTTGTGGACCGGGACGTCTATGGTCTGGAGGGGCTCAAGCCTGGCAACCCTGGCCACAGCCATCCTGACCAGGTCCTTGGCTTTCTCCGTGGCCTCTTTCCAGTTGTGGGAGTGGACCCATGAGCACTGGTCCCGGATGTTGGCCATCTCAAAGAGGAAGGGGTTGAGGCCGGCCTGGCGGATGGTGTCCTGGAAGAGGGGCTCGTGAGTGCGGGGCGTGCAGGAGGCCACCACCACCCGGTTCAGGTTGTGCTCCTTGATGGCCTGTTTTATGAGCTCCTGGGTGTCCTGCGAACAGGTGTAGAGGTTGTGGGTGGCGTAAACTACCCCGGGCAGGGTGCGGGCGTATTCGGTAACGGCCTCCACGTCCAGGAAGCCGGCGATGTTGGAACCGCAGTGGCAGACGAAAACCCCGATGCGGGGCTCCTGACCCCTCACATCAATTTCGGGCGGGTAAACGGGGATCGCCACCTCCGTGCCCCGGGCCGGGGCCAGGAGCTCGCCCGCCGCTCCCGCCGCAGCGCTCCCCTCCACAACCGAAGAGGGGATATCCTTGGGGCCTGAGAAGACGCCGGCGGCGAAGACCCCCTCCCTTCCAGTCCCCAGCGGGTCAAAGAGGGAATTCTCCACGAAACCGTATTCGTTGACTCTCACGCCAAGCTTGCGGGCCAGCTCTTTCACATCCTCCGGAATTTCCATCCCTACCGATAGCACCACTAAGTCAAAGCGTTCCTCTTTGAACTGCCCACCCTCCTCGTAGCGGATCAGGATGTCTTTAGTGTGGGGGTCTTCGTAAAGGGCCGAGACCCGGCTGCGGGTGTAGACGATGCCGTATTCCTCCCGGGCACGGTTGAAATAGGCCATGTAGCCCTTGCCGAAGGCCCTCATGTCCATCAGGAAGATCTGGCAGAAAGTATCAGGTTCATGCTCTTTGGCCATTATCGCCTGCTTGGTGGAATACATGCAGCAGGCGGAGGAGCAGTAGTCGTGGTCTTTATCCCTGGAGCCAATGCACTGGAGCCAGGCGATGCGCTTTGCTTTCCGGCCATCGGAGGGGCGGATCACGTGGCCCTCGGTGGGGCCGGAGGCGGAAAGGAGCCTCTCAAACTGGATGGAGGTGACAACGTTGGCGTAACGCCCGAAGCCGTATTCCTCCAGGGCAGAGGGGTCAAAGGGCCTGTATCCCGGGGCCAGGACCACGGCCCCCACTTCAAGCTCCAGGGTTTGCTCCTTTTCCTCGTGGGTTTCCCTGGTAACAGCCTGGGCCTGACAGGCATATACACACTCCAGGCACTCGGAGCAGATCCCGCACTGGAGGCAACGCTCGGCTTCAGCCCGGGCCTGCTCCTCGCTCAGGGGCAGGACCATCTCCCGGAAAGTGGTCTTCCTCTCATCCAAGGGGATGAGTTCAGGCTCAGCCCTCGGAGCAGGCCTGACCCTGCCTTCCTCCACCAGTTTGAGGGCTTTCTCCCTGGTCCAGCTGGCCACCTTCCAGGATTTCTTCTCCTCTTTGAGGGGGAGGCCCTGGAGGTAGCGGTCTATCATTCGGGCTGCTTTGTGGCCCAGGGCCACGGCGTGGATTATGAAGTTTGTCCCGGGCACGATGCCGCTTCCGGCAAAGATCCCCGGGATCTGGGTCTGAAGGGTCTCAAGGTCGCCGTAAAGCTTGTCGTATGGGGGCTCCAGGAAAGAAAGGTCCGAAAGCTGCCCGACAGCCCTTATGACTGCGTCCACCTCCAGGGTGAACTCGGTGCCGGGGATGGGGACGCGCCGCTCCTGTCCCCCTTCGGTCACTGTTCTGACCCTGGCGCATTCCACTCCTGCGACTCTGCCATCCCTGCCCAAAATTCTGGTTACCGCTATTCCTTCCAGGAGCTCAACCCCTTCTTTCGCCACTTCTTCCAGTTCCCAGCGGTAGGCCGGGAGTTCTTCTCTGGTGCGGCGGTAGATGAGGTAGACCTTTTCGCTCCCGAGCCTGACGGAGACGGCGGCGGCGTCAATGGCCGTTATGCCTCCGCCAATAACGGCTACTCGCCGGCCAACCTTGTGACGCCACCCGAGGTTCACTTCTCTCAGGAACTTGAGGGCCGGAATAACCCCTTCCAGATCCTCCCCCTCCACTCCCAGGCGCCTGTCGCCAGCCACTCCCACGGCCAGGAATACGGCGTCGTAGCCTTCCTGCAGGAGCTTCTCAGGGTTGCGGATGGGGGTGTTGAGGCGGAGTTCAACGCCTAAGGCCAGGATATCGTCAATGTCCCGCTGGAGGATGGCCTTGGGCAACCGGTGCTCAGGTATGCCCACCCTCATCATCCCCCCGGCTACAGGGAGGGCCTCAAACACCGTAACGCTATAACCCATGAGGACCAGGTCCCTGGCAGCCGGGAGGCGGGCGGGTCCTGCGCCCACTATGGCCACTTTCTGGGGCTTTGTGCGGGGAGCGGGCTTCGGCGGCTCATAAGGCCCATGGGTGTAAACGTAGTCCACCACGAACCGTTTCAGGGCCATTATGGCCACCGGCTCATCTATGTAGCGACGGTTGCAGTGGCCTTCGCAGGGGTGATGGCAGGTGCGACCGCAAACGCTGGGGAAGGGGTTGTCTTCTTTTATAACGCGCAAGGCGTCGTGGTAACGGCCCTCCCGGATGAGGGCTATGTAGCCCTGAGCCCTCTGTCCCGCCGGGCAGGCATCCCGGCAGGGCGCTACCCCCTCTTTCTCCACCGCATAGGCATTGGGGACAGCCTGAGGGTAGCGCTTGTAGATGGCTTTTCGTTCCGAAAGGCCTCCTTCGTAATCGTTGGGCAGGGAGATGGGGCAAACCCTTGCGCAGTCGCCGCAGGAAGTGCACCGGCTTTCATCCACATAGCGGGGCTTACGGAGGATTCTGGCCACGAAGTTGCCCGGCTCTCCATCAAGGCTTATGAGTTCGGCATTGGTGATTATCTCTATGTTGAGGTTGCGGTCCACTTCCACCAGCCAGGGGGAGAGGATGCACATGGCGCAATCGTTGGTGGGAAAGGTTTTATCCAGCTGGGACATTCTCCCCCCGATGGCGCTTTCTTTGTCCAGAAGGTAAACCTTGAAGCCGGCGGCTGCCAGGTCAGAAGCCGCCCGGATCCCGGCGACGCCGCCTCCTACCACCAGGACTGAGCCTTTGACTTCAGGCACCGTTGCCCCCTCCTGCTTTTTATTCAGCTTCAGCTACGATTAAAGAACCTGCCTGGGCCAGGCTTTGCCCTCCGGGCCTGGAGCCGTTCTTAAGGGGATTGGGCCCCAGTTTCCTGAGCCTCTCCACCATCGTGTTAACGGCGCTGGCGAAGGTCCCGCCCTGTCCTCCGGACATGTAGAAGATTTCCAGGCGATCGCCGCCAAGGCCTATCTCATCCAGCAGTTTTTTGGCGTAAAGGACTCGCCTTGTAGCCTGGATGTTGCCGTGGATGTGGTGGCAGTTTCCGATGGGGCAGGCTACCACCATCACCCCATCGGCCCCCTTCTCAAAGGCTTCAAGGATGTAGCGCACGTCCAGCTTCCCGGTGCAGGGGAAGCGTATCAGTTTGGTGCTGGGGGGATACTGGATGCGCAGTGCTCCCGCCGTATCGGCGGGCCGCTATCCGCACGAGATTGTCG